>DAIREY010000064.1:0-4481 GCA_036795335.1 Patescibacteria group bacterium | reverse complement strand
CATGGCCGTCTTTAAAATACTGACGACATGCATTATTCATTTACATCTGTATTATTATTTATAATAAACCTTTCCCGGCACTCTCAAATCGATATATTCATTAAATAATACTTTCCCATCTTTTAAAAATAGATTTAATTTCTCTACCTGAGTTTGCGGATCACGCAAAGCATCAAAATATATCACATACCCATCCTTCATTTTTACCCGCAATTCAAACGTCGTTTCCGCCACCACAAAAGCCTCAATTTGTTTTCTAACCGAATTTTCAATCCCGTTTTTGACACTATCCAAAAAGGTCACAAAATCGCCGCCAACCACTCTATCTCCCTTTTCGAATGATAAACCGGATAAATCATCCACTACCGGCAAATTATTGTATTTAGCCAATCTTTCCGGTTCCTCAATCCCACCCAGTACCATGCCTTTATCATTTACCAAAAATAGTTTATTGCCGCTATGCCAAATTACTTTTGGCACTTCCGGCACCAATGTAACAGATATTGTATTGGGGTATTGTTTTTGCACCTCAACCACTGCAAAATCATTCCATTTGTTATTGATCTCGTCTCGAAATGCATTGTTATTAAACAAAATCATGTATTCCGTTTCCCAACTCAACATTTCTTTGATTTCATTTTGCATCTCTTCACCCGCTCCATCAATATTTATTATTTTTATTTTGAAATAATCACTAAAAAACAACAAATAGACAACTCCAAAAAGCATTAACAATAAAACACTGATCAAAAGCCAAAAACGCCAAGCTCCTCCTTTTTTTGGCGTTGTCACATGCAAAACCGCATCATAGTTCACTCTTCTTCTCGGTTTAAAATTTTCATCACGTATGCTCATACTAAAAAATACTTAAAAATCGCCTACTAATTGCACTTCATTTTCCAAAATAATTCCGGTTTGCTCGTATACTTCTTTTTGCACTTTTCTATATAAATTATAAATATCAATTGCCAACGCCTCACCGGCGTTCAAAATAAAATTGGCATGTTGATCACTCACTACCGCTCCTCCCATCTTCAAACCTTTCAAACCGACTTTATCGATCAATATCCCCGCCGAAAAATATTCACCCAATTTTCTTTCTAATACATGATTTTTTCCCAAAAAATTTTGTAACAATTGATAATTTTTTTCATCAAGATATATATTTTTAAAAAAACAACCACATGACCAACCGCTTGGCTGCACACTCTTTCGCCTGATTCGATCGTCCATAATTTTTTTTACCAATGTTGTCGAATCACCTTTGGCCAAATTGAATAACGCCTCCATAATCATTCCTTTTCCCGATAAATCATTTTTGAAAATCGATCCTCGATATTCAAATTGGCACTCTTCTTTTTCTAAATATTTAGTATCCTGCGATGAAAAATCAAACCAACCAACTTTTTCTATACAATCAGATATCGATTGCTCGTATGCTTCCACATTGCCTCGAATTCCCCCGCCAACTGTCCCGGGAATATTAGCAATTCTTTCCCATCCCGCCCAACCGTTTTTCGCCATCCGCATTGCCACAATCGGAATCATCTCTCCCGCTCCAACTCGCCAACTACCATCTGCCATATCCATACCTAATATTTTATTTTTAATCACTAATCCTCTAAAACCATTATCCGACACCAAAATATTTGAACAAGCGCCAACTACTACTTTGGCTAACCCCGACCAATTATCAATTTTTGCTATCAGCTCCGGCAAATCTCTTTTTGATTCAATCTCTGCATAATAATCCACTTTTCCGCCCACTCGAAAATATGTCGTTTTAGCAATTTGAAAATTTTCTTGATACAACATGACACTTTATTTATTATTTAAAAATTCTCTTGCCGCCACATCCACCGGACCTGCGCCTAAAGTCAACAATACTGAATCTTTTTTTATATTTTTCTTAATATATTGTAAAGCCGCTTGATAGTCGGCAATATACTGAACTTTTACTCCTCTTCGCTGAATTTGCTTCGCCAATATTTTTGAATTGACTTTAGTTTTATCCGTGTCACATTTCCTTGCTTCATACACATCCAAAACGATTAGTTGATCTACCAAATCAAAACTTTCTACAAAACCATCCCAAAATTGCTCTGTCCGATTGTATTGATGCGGCCAAAACAACACCCACAATTTTCTTCCGGAAAAATAATCCTTGGCCGCCCTTATTGCATTCTGTAATTCTGTCGGATGATGACCATAATCATCCACTACTATCACTCCGTCTTTTTCTCCCAAAACATCAAACCGACGTACTGCTCCTCTTACACCCGACAACACCTTGGCCACCTTTTTGATGTCTAACACCAGAAAATCCGCCACCACTAATGCCGCCGTTGCATTCAAAACATTAAATTTCCCCGGCAGTCCAATCTCAAAATCTATACCTAGATTTTCCTCGTCCACCTCAATCTGCCATGTGCTTCTTCCATTTTTCTGTTGCAAATTGACTATCCGCCAATACACTCCATCGTAATCACTTGGCCTTTTTTCCATCCCATAACCAACTTTAGTCTTTTGAACTTCATTCATTACCACGCGCACATTGGCATCATCCATGCAACCTACCAACAAACCTTGATTAGCAGTTTTATTGGCAAAAACTACAAAAGTATCCAGGATATCATTTAAATTTCGATATGTATCCAGATGTTCCGCTTCAACATTCAACAATACCGCCACCGTCGGTTCAAAATCCAAAAAAGATCTGTTATACTCACACGCTTCCGCTACCAAAAGATCACTCTTTCCTCGCCGCGCATTGCTCTTGATCGCTTTCACTTCCGCCCCGGCCATAACAGTCGGATCTTCGCCCAACTCATACAAAATTTCCGCAATCAATGAAGTAGTGGTTGACTTGCCATGCATTCCGGCCACGCATATACCCACCTGATCACGCATCAAATAACCAATATACTGCGACCTGCGCCATACCGGTAAATTTCTTCTCCTCGCCTCCACCACTTCGGGATTGTCATCCGAAATTGCCGCAGTCATCACCACTAAATCGACATCGTCATTAATATTTTTTTTGTCATGACCGATATAAACGGTCGCTCCATTTTTGGCCAATTTATTCAACATCTCACTATCATTCACATCTGACCCGGAAACTTGACTACCCATCTCCATCGCAATTTGCGCCAAACCGCTCATCGAAATTCCCCCCATCCCGATAAAATGTATTTTTTTGTAATCCATAATCTCTTTCTTTAACGCTAAAGAATAAATTATTTTATCATATCCACAATAATGTCATTGATTATTTGTGAAGCTCCTTCTGTCTGCATAGCTGTAACCGCCGCTGCGCTCATTTCTTCAAAACGTTCTTCATCTTCCAAAATTGATTTTATCAATATTGCCAAATTGATCCGATCGAAATCTCTTTCTTCTACCATTACCGCCGCACCTATATCTTCAAAAGTCTTAGCATTAAAATATTGATGATTACTTGCTGAAGTTGGCAATGGTATCAATATCGACGGTTTGGCCAAACTGGAAATTTCCGCCAGGGTCGTCGCCCCTGAACGCGCCACAACCATATCCGCCAGATACATCACTCGATTGAAATCATCAGTCAAAAACGGTTTAACAATATATACACCTTTTCCTTTCTTATTTTTTGCCAACAAAGCAATTCTCTCATAATCCAATTCGCCTGTTTGGTGAATCACGTTTGCATACTCCAACATACTATCCACATAGCGAAAAATATAATCATTGATATGTATTGCCCCCTGACTGGCACCGGTTACAAATATCACCGGTAAATCATTACTAATACCAAAATTATTCTTAAAAACATCAATATTTTCACTTTTAACTTTCCAGTCTCTTACCGGCAAACCGGTATATATCATCTTCTTTGCCAACCGACTATCATAACCACCAATGGGAAAACTCACCGCAATCTTTGTTGCAATTTTGCCGATTACTCGGTTGGACAAACCCATTACCATATCCGACTCATGCACCAAGATAGGTATACGCAACATCCAAGCCGCAATTGCCACCGGCAAACTTACATAGCCTCCTTTGACAAATACAACCTGGGGACGAAAATTATTAATGATATACAATGATTGTACAATGCCAATCGGTAACTTAAATATATCCACCAAATTGTCCCATGACCAATATCGACGCATCTTTCCCGCCAAAATTCCTCGATAAGCTATTCCTCGCTCCGATACCCATTTTTCTTCCTTTCCTTTATTTTCTCCGACAAACAAAACTTCATAATTTTTTTTCATGATTTCATAAACATTCAACAAGGGAAAAACATGCCCGCCACTCCCTCCACCCGCCATCAAAATTTTTTGTTTATCGGTTTTCATTGTTGATAAATTATTTCTCTGCATACTTGGAAATATTATACAAAACTCCCATCGCCACCAAAGACATGATCAATGACGATCCACCGTAGCTGATAAACGGCAAAGGCAAACCGGTCAGTGGCACCAAAGCCAACA
>DAIREY010000063.1:0-4603 GCA_036795335.1 Patescibacteria group bacterium | reverse complement strand
GATATCCAAATAGTTTACTGCCTGACAAGCATCCGTATGTACATAACAACCTGGATTTTTATCTTTTACTGCCCGAGAAACCATCTGCAAATCTTGTATCGTACCAATCTCGTTGTTTGCATATATTACACTTACCAATATCGTGTCATCTCTCACCAATTCTTGCAGTTCATGCAAATTAATTCGTCCGTCCCGATCAACTGAACACACATCTATTTCAAATCCTTCTTTTTTCAGACTTACGGCGGCTGTATGTATTGCTTTGTGTTCGATCGACGATATCACAATGTGCTTACCTCTTTCTTTGTTTGCCCTCGCCACTCCCAATATAGCCAAATTGTCAGCTTCACTTCCACCCGAACAAAAAAATATTTCCTTAGCTTTTGCTCCCAACAAATTCGCTACTTCCTGCCGGCAATTCTCAATACATTCTTTTGCCGCTCTACCTTCCAAATGCAAGCTGGAAGGATTGCCATAGATATGTTGCCCTGTTTCCAACATTATTTTAGCCACACGTGGATCAAGCGGCGTCGCTGCCGCATAATCAAAATACCATCTTTTTTGCCTTATTGTTTCTTTTGATTGCATTTCTGACATAAACCAATAATTAAAAAACTTATTTCTCTCCCTTGAAATCCGCATTCCTTTTGTATTTTGTTCCCAGTCATACAAAAACTGCATTCCACCACATCTTCCAAAGAACTGCATTTTTCACAAAATAAATGGCCGTGATTGGTATATTTTTTTATTTCATACCACTTCGGTCTACCAGCCACATACACTTCATCCAACAAGCCCTCCGCTCGCATCAATTCCAAATTGCGATAAACTGTCGCCAGACTTAAATTTGGTAATTGCCTTATCGCTTCAACATATACCTGTTCACTGGTTAAATGTGTATCAAGTTTCTTCAAAATATCATACAATACTTTCTTTTGCTTAGTTAGTCTTCTTTTGATCATTCTTATTAAAAATAATTCCTAATAATAATATTATCTTCATTTTTATAATTAATCAAGTAAATTTATCTTTCAAATATATATACGAAAAAGGCCAACAATATCTTACATAAATAATGTTAGCCTTCCCACCAATTATTTCTACCACAAAATTATTTTTTTATAACTACTTCACCCACCAATTCTTTCTTGGCAAATCCTGCAATACTATTCAAGGTGGCATCCAAAATTCTGATTCTGCCCTCTTTGGTATTAAATGCATTATGAAAAGTAACCACCACTTTTTCGTTATCCATCAAAATATGATTAGCCAAAGCTTGTCGGACTTTTTCAATATCACCCTCTTTCCCGACCAAGTCTAGCTCGTCCAATAACCAACCTTCTCCTTCCAATACGTCCAACCCGGCCCCACCCAATTTTCCACTTTCCAACGCTTCCACCAAATCTTTGGTGTTTACCACTCCGCCCCGCGCCGTATTTATCAACACCACTCCCTCTTTCATCTTGTCAAAAGCTTCTTTATTAATCATATGTCTTGTCGGCGGAATCAACGGCACATGCAAAGTTATGATATCCGACAATTGATACAATTTATTCAATTCGACATATTCAAAACCCAGTTCTTCAGCCAACGATTGATTTGGGTTAACATCAAAACAAATCACTTTCATCCCAAATCCCACCCCGATCCGAATGGCATGTTGACCAATTTTTCCTCCACCAACCACACCCAAAGTTTTTCCCATCAAATCAAAACCCATCAAACCATCCAAATCATAATTACTTTTTCTTGCCCGATCATTGGCTTGATACATTTTTCGACCCAAAGTCATCAGTAAGGTAAAAGCATATTCCGCCACTGTATTTTCACCATATGAAGGTACATTGCATACCACTATTCCTCGCTTATTGCATTCCTGTACATCAATATGGTCAAAACCGGTCGACCTCGTCACCACCAATTTCAAATTTGGCATTCTATCCAGCAACCCGCTGTCAACTTTGGAATAAATAAATGTCGACAACACATCATAAACGCTCAAATCATTACCACACTCGTTTACTACTTGCTCACAAAAATCACACTCTTTATCCGCCATCTTGCTTTTTAAATATTCTCCTTCCCAATCCAAAGCAGCACCTTGTTTTTTAATTTCACTAAACAATATTTTCATTTTCACCACCTTTAAAAAAATTATCTATGCCAAATAAAAGACCATACAAAGATAATTACTGCTACCAATACAATTGTCGAACCACTCGCCACATCCAAATAATACGACAACGTCAAACCGATTAATCCGCTTGCTATCCCAATTACTCCCGACAACCACGTCATTTGCCAAAAACTTTTCGCCCAATTTTTGGCGGCCGCCGCCGGAATAACAATCAAGCCGCTCACCAACACAATCCCCACTACTTGCAAACTGGCTACAATAATCATGCTCATCAACATCATAAACACATACTCTACTACCTTGACATTTACCCCCGATGCCAACGCCAAATCACGATCAAATACCAGAAACAACATTTTGCGATAATTGAATATGAGCCAGCCGATCGCCACCAGCAACAATACCATGATTATAATAATATCCCACCAAGAAACCGACAAAATACTTCCGAACAAATAGCTCATCAAATCCGGTGTATATTCTTTTCTTAAGCCCAACAACAAAATACCCAAAGCCATCGAAAACGGCAAAAATAATCCCAAAATCGTATCAAAATTCAACCGACCATTATTTTTTAGATAAACCGTTAATATTGCCACCACCACTCCAAACAACATTGCTGCCCAGAATTGATTTACTCCCCACAATATTCCCAAAGCTATTCCCGCCAAAGCACTGTGCGCCACCGCATCCGCCAAAAATGACATTTTACCCGCCACCACAAATACTCCCATTATGCTGCACAAAAAACCAATCAATATCGCTGCTATGATTGCTCTTTGCAAAAATGGAAAATGTAAAACCGCTTCAAACATACTTTCCTTTTAATGAATATGCAATCCCACTCCCCGCCCAAAAGTTTTTTCGATACTCATTTGGTTTATCTTTTCCGGCCCACCAAAACATAACTTTGTATTATTCAAACACAATACTTTGGTAGCCGCCTTACGAATCATATTAAAATCATGGGAAATCATTATAATTGTTATTTTTTCTTCTTTATTTTTCTTCTCCAGTAAATCAAAAAACTTTTGTTCGCCCAAAGCATCTACTCCCGCTAATGGTTCATCCAAAAATAATATCTTTGGTTGACTCGCCAAAGCTCTAGCCAACAAGACTCTTTTCATTTGTCCACCGGACAACTCGCCAAATCGATGATCAATTTTTTGACTCAATCCTACTTGTTTCACCATCATTTCCACCATTTTAATCAATTTCTCTCCGTCATAACGACAACCCAACCCAACCAATTCTCTCACCGTCATCGGTGAATCACGATCCATCGACACATATTGAGGAACATAACCAATCGCCCCCCGATTTTTTGCCACTGTTTGACCAAATATTCTTAACTGTCCACTGTAAGGAACAATCCCCAAAATTGACTTGAACAATACACTTTTTCCCGCCCCGTTCGGACCCAAAACCATCAAATAGTCACCTTCTTCAATTTCAAACGACACATCGTTTATTACCACATTATCACCAAATACCACGTGCAAATTGTTCACTGCCAAAGACTTCATTGCAAATTTCTTTTTAACTCAGTCAAATTAAATTTCACCGTACCAACATAACTCAAACGCGCCTCTACTCCGCCCAATGGATCCAATGTACCTACTTTTATCTGTAAATCATTTTGCAAACTATCCACAATCTTGGTTGATAACTGCGGTTCACCATACACCGCCGGCACATTCAGCTCTCTTATTTTATTTTCCAATTCTTCGATTTGTTGAGCAGTTGGCTCACTACCCGATATTGGCTCTATCACCCCCGCAATTGTCAAACCATAATCATCGGCAAAATAGCCAAATGCATCATGCAAAGTCACGATTTCTTTCCGACTATACCCCGCCACAACTTCTCTTATCTCAGCATCCAACTGCGTCATTTCCTCCGTATAATTTTTCAAACGTCCATCATATGCCACCGCATTATCACCATCCACTTCTTTGTACTTGGCTGTGATGTCATCCAAAAATTCCAATACTCTCTTCGGACTTACCCAATAATGCGGATCAACACTTTGTCCTTCTTCTCCTTCGTTAAAATTGCGCAAAGTTACGAATTTGCTCAAATCGACAATCTTGTCTTCATCGATCCCGGAATCAATCATCATCTTTCTCACCCAATCATCCATCCCCGCTCCCACTACCAACACTACATCGGCATTGTTCAATTTTTCTACATCCGATACCGTCGGCTCATAAGTATGCGGCGAACTACCAGCCGGTACCAACACATTCGATTCGACATATTCACCTCCCAATCTCTTAGCCATATCGGAAAATGGGAAAATCGTGCTTACTACTCGCACTTTCCCACCCATGTTGTTCAAATCAACTCGGCATCCGCTCAATAACGTTATACCCAAAAATATCGTCATCAACCCAAAAACAATTTTTTTCCACATATTAATCTCTATCTTAGCTAATAATATTTTGACGAACAAAAAACTACTCT
>DAIREY010000062.1:0-4607 GCA_036795335.1 Patescibacteria group bacterium | reverse complement strand
TATTTTCGGGCCCGTTGCTCGTGAATTACGTGAAAAAGGATTTTTCAAAATATTATCATTAGCTCCTGAAGTATTATAATTATGAAAAAACTCAAAAAATTCAAAAAAGGCGACATGGTCATTGTTATCAAAGGCAAAGATCGCGGCAAAAAAGGCACTATTTTGCAAGTTTTGCCCACTGCGCATAAGGTTGTCGTTGAAGGTATCAATATTCTCAAAAAACACGTCAAACCCAACAAAAAAAATATGCAAGGTGGTATCATTGACATCAACCATCCCATCACTGTTTCCAATATTCAACTCGTTTGTCCTGATACCGGCAAACCAACTCGCGTTGGTTTCAAAATTGCTAAAAATGGTGCCAAAGAACGTATTGCCAAAGTATCTGGTGCTGCACTTGATGCTGCTAAATAACAAATTATTATTTTTTATTTTTTACTTCTTTTACTATTATGTCTCGATTGCAAAAAAAATATCAGCAAGAAATTATTCCCAAGCTAGCCAAAGAGCTCAACATCAAATCTCCGATGGCTTTGCCACGCATGACCAAAATAGTTGTCTCCGCTGGCCTTGGTGCTTCTTTGGAAAATCCCAAAATTCTGGAACTTGCCAAATCCAACATTGCTGATATCACCGGCCAAGCTCCGGTTGTCACATATTCCAAAAAATCAATCTCCAGCTTCAAACTGCGTGCCAACCAACCTATTGGTTTAAAAGTGACTTTACGCGGTGCTCGTATGTACGAATTTCTCAACCGTTTTGTCAATTCTGCCTTGGCTCGTATCAAAGATTTTCACGGCATCAATTCCAAGTCATTTGATACCAATGGCAATTTGAATATTGGTATCAAAGAACACACCATTTTTCCTGAAATATCTTTTGAAAAGGCGGAAATGATCCATGGCTTGCAAATCACTATTGTTTTCAATACTTCCAATATTGAACAAAATTTGTTGCTCATGAAAGAGCTGAACATGCCATTTGAAAAAGCTGAATAATGCTAGTATTATAATAATTACTTGGTAAAAATAGCATCTCTATTTGTTACAAAATTAAAACTATCCGTTAATAATATTTAATCCTCAACAAACATGGCCAAGAAATCACTCATTGCCAAAGCAAAAAGAAAACCGAAATTTTCCTCACGCACTTACAATCGTTGTCAGTTATGCGGTCGTTCCCGCGCCTACATGCGCAAATTCGGCATTTGTCGTATCTGTTTCCGTACTCTTGCCAACCAAGGTGAAATTCCCGGAGTTCGCAAATCTTCTTGGTAATTATCTATTTTTAATCTTTACTACTTATTTCTTATTTCTTATTTCTTATTTTATGATTACTGATCCTATTTCCGATTTGTTTACTCGCATTCGCAATGCCGGTGCCAAAGGCAAAGTATTTGTTGAAGTACCTCACTCCAAACTCAAATTGTCCATTGTTGAGCTTATGAAAAATGAAGGTTATATCAAATCATTTTTTGTTGCCGATGATGAACCATCCAAAAAAACTATCAAGATTACCCTCAAATATATCAATGACCAACCGGTGATCAAAAAGATCAAACGTGTTTCTTCACCCGGGCAACGATTGTATGCCAACTATCGTTCTATCCCCAAAGTATTGGGCGGTTTGGGTATTACCATTCTTTCCACCTCTGCCGGCCTTATGACCGATCGTACTGCTCGTGCCAAAAAGATGGGTGGTGAGATGATTTGTCAGATCTACTAATATCCTCTTTCTTACTACCTGCTTATTATTTGTATTCAATTTCTTATTTTTTTACTACTTATTTCTTATTTCTTATTTCTTACAATATGTCTCGTATCGGTAAAAAACCCATTTCTATTCCGGATAAAGCTCAAGTTGTTTTGAACAACGATCAAATTACCGTCAAAGGTCCACTGGGCGAATTATCTTTTGCCATTCATTCTGACCTTGATGTTGTTGTTGATGACAAACAAGTTATCATTACACGTCGCAACGATTTGCCGTTATCTCGTTCTTTTCATGGTCTGACCAACCGTATTATTACCAATATGCTTGTTGGCACCACTGTCGGTTTTACCAAAGAGCTTGAAGTAATCGGTGTTGGTTATAAAGTAGCTATGAAAGGTAAAGATTTGGAAATGTATCTCGGTTTTTCACATCCCGTCCTCTTTACTCCACCGGCTGGTATTACCATCAAAGTTGATAAAATGAATATCACTATTTCTGGTATCGACAAACAACTTGTTGGCGAAACTGCCGCCAAGATTCGAAAATTCAAATCACCGGAACCATACAAAGGCAAAGGTATCAAATACGTCGGTGAACAAATCCGTCGCAAGTCTGGTAAAATGACTGCAGGTGCTTAAAATTTACTATTTTTCAATTTAAATAATTTTGTTTTTCTAATATGACAACCGCAATCAAAAAAACTCTACGTTTCAAAAGACACCGTCGTGTTCGCACCCAGATCAATGGGACTGCCGACCGACCTCGTCTAGCCGTCTTTCGTTCCAACACTCACATTTTTGCTCAAATCATTGACGATGGCCAAGGTGCAACCTTAGTCAGCGCGGACGATCGACCAATCAAAAAAACTTCCAACAAAGAATTATCCGGCAAAATCGCTTTGGCTTATGAAACCGGATTGGAAATCGGCAAAAAAGCTCTTGCCAAAAATATCACTCAAGTGGTTTTTGATCGTGGCGGATATTTATATCATGGTCGCGTCAAAGCTCTTGCTGAAGGCGCCAGAGCCGCCGGCCTCAAATTTTAATGCTTACTAAAAGTTACACAACATTATGAAAAATCGAATGCCCAAAAAAGAAAAAGAATTTGCCGAGAAGGTCGTCAGAGTTGATCGCGTTACTCGTGTAGTCAAAGGCGGTCGTCGTCTGCGTTTTCGTGCTACAGTCTTGGTTGGTGATCATAAAAATCGTGTTGGCTTAGGTGTCGCCAAGGCCAACGAAGTATCTGATGCTGTCACCAAAGCTGCCAACAAAGCCAAAAAAAATCTTATCAATGTACCAATTATCAACAATACTATTCCCCATCAAATTAATGCCAAATATTGCGCCGGCTGTGTTTTACTCAAACCGGCTACTGAAGGTACTGGTGTTATTGCTGGTGGCGCTGTTCGCGAAGTATTAGAAATCAGTGGTGTCAAAAATGTGGTTGCCAAAAATCTTGGTTCACGTAACAAAATTAACAGTTCCAAAGCTACTATTGAGGCCCTTAAGGCTTTGCGTCTGCCCGATGATATCTACCAAGTTCGTGGTATTGAAAAGCCGGTTCGTTTTTCTGGCCAAGCCAAATCGGCTTCCAATAACGATCAACCTCAAGCTCCCGTCAAACCTGCCAAAAAAGCTGAAAAAAAGTAAACACTCGGTTTTCAATTTTTTAAACGAAAGCATTATCTTTTTTTAAACAACACTAAATATCTACCATGTCATATCCTATTCTAAAAAATCAGATTATCAAACAAAGCAAACGCTACGGTCGTGGTTGCGGTAGTGGTCGCGGCGGCACATCCGGTCGTGGTCACAAAGGTCAAAAAGCCCGTACCGGCAAAACTCTTCGCCCTTACTTCGAAAGTGGTGCTATCGAATTATATCGTCGCCTACCCAAAGTAAATGGTTTTACTCGCCATTGGGTGACCAAACCTTTTGCTCTCAATATTGGTAAATTATCACGTTTCTCTGCCAAGGAAGTTGTCAATCTGGCCAGTCTCAAAGCCAAAAATTTAATTCCCGCCGGTGCTACCGCTTTCAAACTTCTTTCTCAAGGTGAAATCAAACAAGCGCTCACTATTGAGACCGATTTGTATACCAAACAGGCCAAAGAAAAATTAGAAAAAGCCGGTTGTCAATTAATGTCACCCGCTGCTACAGCACCGACCAAAGAAAAATCCGGCGACACCAAATAACAATTTTCAAACTATTAATATTAAATAAAAATATTTACCAATCAATTCTCGCTCGTGCTTTTCTTGATTGTTTGATTGGCAAATAATTCAATTACTTTTTTATCATGAATACTTTCAAAAAAATATTTGGCACGCCGGATCTCCGCAATAAAATATTATTTACCATCGCTCTTTTGACTGTCACCAGAATTGCCGCTCATATTCCTATCCCCGGCGTATCATTGGAAAATCTCAAACAATATTTTGACCAAAATGCTATTTTTGGTCTTTTAGATGTATTTTCCGGTGGAACCATTTCCAATTTTTCTATTATTTTGATGGGTGTTGGCCCATACATCAATGCATCTATTATCATGCAACTTTTGACCATGATCATTCCTTCTTTGGAAAACTTATCCAAAGAAAGTCAACAGGGACGCGACAAAATCAACCAGTACACTCGTATTCTTACTGTGCCTTTGGCATTATTACAATCCTACGGAACTATCGCTTTATTGACCCAACAAAATGTAATTAGCGGTATTCATGGTACTGATTTATATATTGCTTTGATCACGGCTACCGCCGGTTGTATTTTTTTGATGTGGTTGGGTGAATTGATTACCGAACGGGGCATCGGCAACGGTATTTCCATGATTATTACCGTGGGTATTATTGCTGGTGTTCCCAAACAAATTCGCAATTTGTTAGCATTGGCTCA
>DAIREY010000061.1:0-4705 GCA_036795335.1 Patescibacteria group bacterium | reverse complement strand
ATCGTCCTTTTGATGGCCCATCTTTATCGGATTTAAAAATCGGTTCGCAAGAGATCATTGCTATTTGATTTTCGATTATCGTCCAACTACCTTCATGGACATCACTAATTTGATTATAATTTTGCCAGATATTATCCAATAATCGTTCTTTTTTCACAAACTCTTTATGCTGCATATCGAAGTATTTGGCTACAATGATGCGATTTTTGTCGTCGGCAATAACAAGGAAATTGATTTTTAGATTGACGAAATCGTCGATTTTCAAATTTCGTTCGATGAATTCATGGTTCGGATGACATACAAAATTATACGTTTCGTCCCAGCACGCCCAGTCTTTGGCCACTCTATTCAATCCCAGCTGTTCTTTTTTTAGGGTTTTATCCACCCTTTCCAAATTTTTTTGCATCATATCTTTTTCTAGTTGTTCCAAGGTACGTACATAATTATTTATGGAAAAAAGATACAATGACAATATTGTGATCACATACACTCCTATTACTGTGGCTATAATTTTGCTTTGCAATTTCATGATTTATCTATCCTTTCTAATTTTTAATGTACACAAATTTCGAAAACTCAATTCTGAACAACTTAAATTATATCACTTCATACTTATTTAATAAAAAATTAATCACTATTTGAAAAATAAAAACAAATAAAACACCAATGCATGGCGCTTTATTCATTCCAATGAAACAACAGGAAATTCTAACTTTCTCTTTTTTCCGCCATCAGCATTTCTAGTGCTTGTTGCATCGATCCGGCCATGGTTATCTCACCTTTATTTACAAAATATATTTCATCGGCATTCTCAATGGTGTTTAGCCGATGAGCAATAATGACTTTAGTTGTTCTACTGGGCAATTTATCAAGTATTTCTTCCAATAGCTGCTCAGTTACCGTGTCGATATTAGCGGTTGCTTCATCCAAAATTAGGATTTCCGGTTCGCGCAATATGGCTCGCATAAAGGCCACCAATTGTTTTTGTCCCAAACTTAGCGCTTCGTTACTGTTACTTATTTCCGTTTCTAAGCCATCGCCAAATCTTTCTAGCAGTTTCGTCAAACCGGTTTTATCCAATATCTTTTGCAACTGATCTTTGTCTTCATTTTGCAAGGTCGGGTGTCCATATATCAAATTTTCCCTGACGGTTCCACTAAACAAAAATGGCTCTTGCAAGATAAAACCGATTTTTTGAGTGCGTTCCTTGGCAGAAAAAGATCGGATGTCCTTTCCGTCCAATAATATTTTTCCTTGAGTGGGATCATATAGCCTGGCCATCAATGAAGCCGTGGTTGTCTTGCCTCCGCCGGTTGGTCCGACTAACGCATACGTCTTTCCCGCTTCCAACTGCAAACAGACATTTTTCAAAACATTTTTCCCTTCCGGATAACCGAAAAATACACTCTGAAATTGCATGACATATCTGTTGCTCAAAGAATTATCAACTTTTTCTTCTTCGCATTGCGTCAGATTTGATTGCAATGACAATATTTCGTAAATACGGTCCCAAGCCGCCAAAGCGATTTGCAAGTTTTCCCACAAAGACGCCATCTGTCGCAATGGATCATAAATATTATTCGTGTATGACAAAAAGCTAACCAACAATCCAATTGTTAACCAGCCATGACTAATCAAATATATGCCCAGCAGCAGTACGATTATATTGGCCACGTTGGCCGCCAAGCCAAAGGTGGGAAAAAATATCTTGTTGGCAAAACCGGCATATATGGCTGCCAGATAATTTGTGTTATTTGCTTCTTCAAATTTTTCTTGAAAATAATCTCGTCGATTGAAAGCCACGATTACTTTAAAATTTTCCAGACTCTCTTGAATTTCCGCGCTCAATCCGCCGATTGCCGCCAGATTTTGCTTGTTCTTTTGTTTTATCCAGGGTGAAATAATTTGTGCAAAAATCAACAATAGCAATGCCGGTACCAGCGCCGCTGTCCCTAGTCGCCAATTGATTATAATCACCAAAATCCCCGCCCCCACGATAATAAAAAAATTGCCCATGAATTGCATTAGTGACTGGGAAAAAAACTGATTTAATTTATCGGTATCATTATTAATTCGCGAAATCAAATCTCCGGCTTTGTTTTGGATAAAAAAAGCTTGTGGCAATTCCTGCAATTTTTCGAATATGGCCTTGCGCAAGTTGAATAATGTGCGTTGTCCCACGCCGCCCATAATTCTGGTTTGAGCATAATTGGCCGCAAAGGCGATCAAATACACCACAAGCAATATTCCACCATATCGCAGTACCCCGTCGAATTGCTTGGTCAAAACATATTTATCGATTGCTTGCCCGATCAAATATGGGGAAAGCAAGGCCAAACCGGAGTTAGTCAAAATCGCCACGGCGGCCAAGATAATATTATTTCTTTCCGTCCGCAAATACGGCCACATCTTCTTGCCGGCAGCAAGCATGCTTCCGGCTGAAATCGTTTTATTGTTTGATTTATTAAGATTGTAATTCATATTGATTGGTACTTCGTTGTGAATTATATATTTGTCTGTATTCCGGTGAACGGTTTAGTAATTCTTGGTGTGTTCCGGTTGCCAGCACATCGCCTTCCATTAATAATATTATTTGATCAAAATCTTCTACTGATGATATTTTCTGGGTTACCGAGATCAAAGTTAAATCCGGATAATTTTTGATTAAATTTTGTAAGATTTTTTTCTCGGTCTGCACATCAATTCTGGCTGTAAAATCGTCTAGCAATAAAATTTTCGGATTGATTGCCAAAGCTCTAGCCAACATTATTCTTTGTTTTTGCCCTCCCGACAAACTGGTTCCTCGTTCCGCCGTCATACTGTCCAGTTTGTTTGGTAGAGCATTTACGAAATCTTCCAACTCGGAAGTAATAATTGCTTTTTGTATCATTTCTTCGGTCGCTTGATTGTTAAAAGCGATATTCTCTCGCAAACTTAAATTAAAAATAATACTGTCTTGAAAAACGAAACCAATTTGACTGTGCAGACTGACTTGGTCATATTCGCTAATCTTTTTTCCATCGTATTTAATTTCTCCACCAGTCGGCTCGATCAGTCCGGTCAGTAAATATAACAGTTGCGTTTTACCGGCCGCTGTTGGTCCGATAATAGCGTTTTTTGTACCCGGCGAAAAATTTAAGGACACGTGTTTCAAGGCCATTTTTTGTCCGTATTGCATTGATACGTCCTCAAACTCCACCTGACCTCGCAAAACACTTTTATTTGTTCCTGTTTCCTTTTTTTCCGGCTGGTTCAAAACTTCCGTTATTCTTTGCCATGAAGCGGTTGCTTGCGCCATAATGGTGCTCATAAAGCCAATAATCAATATCGGAAATATTAGCATTGAAATATAGCTATTAAAAGCGGTAAAGTCGCCGATGGTCATTTGTCCATTGATAACAAAATGTCCGCCTAATATCAAAATAATTAACAAAGAAGAATTTGCCACAAAAGAAATAATCGGAATCATGGTGGCAAATAGCATCAAGATTTGCATTCCGATATTTTTGGCTTCCGTATTGGTTGCCAAAAATTTTTGGCATTCGATTTGATTGGCGTACAATACTCGCACCAACATGGAGCCGATGATATTTTCATTGATTGTTTTATTTAACCGATCGATTATTTCGCGGCTTTTTAAAAATAAAGCACGTACTCGACTGAATATTAAGAAAAATGTCAGACCGATAATGGGGATCACTGTTAATACCGCCAACGCCAATTTCCATTCAATGGTAATTAGTAAAATACTCGCTCCCAAAATCGTGAAAACGGCCGACACGATTGACACGATTCCCTGAGCGACAAACATCTTCACTGAGTCAATATCGGCGGTCAAGTTGGTCAACAATTTGGCCGGAGTAATATTCTCAATGTATGAAAAACTTTGGCGTGATATTCTTTTTGATAGTTGGTTGCGCAAGTTTTTCGCCGCCAATTCGGAAATGTACGTTTGCAATATTGTTTGTAAATAGGTGAAAACAAAAATTAATACTGCTGCCAAGGTTAGTTCAAACAAAATCGTTTCAATTTGATATGCACTATTAGTAAATTGATCGATCGTTTTGGCGATTAATTTGGGCAAATACAAATTCAGCCCGTTGCTTATTAATGAACATATGATCATTAATACCAACCAACCGGTGTATGGTTTCAATAAATCAAAAATACTTGTTTGTTTTTTTGTTTTATCCATAAATTCTATTGTGAAATAATTTTCTCTTGCAAAGAAATTAATTTTTCAATTTCTTTGTCATCCAATGGAGATAAAAGTTCCGTCATTGATTCCAGAAAATACTTTCGAGTTTGATTTAACTTTTTGACCCCTTTTTTGGTCAACGAAATACATATTTCCCGACGATCTTTTTCGTTTGCTTGTCTGATAATCAATTGATTATTAAATAAGTCATTGACCGATTGAGTTACGGCACTAGGTGACATTTTCAAACACTTCGCCAAGTCTTTGATGTTCCAAAATTTTTGTTGCCCGAGATGTATCATAATTATCAACTGTGCCTTAGTTAGTGATTTCTTAGAGATAGTAGTCTTAGTTTCGCGCTTGGTCATCAATCGTCGAAAACGATACATGTTTTCAAAAAAATTGGCAATCAAATCATCTCTGTTCATGTTTGATTATTAATATTAGTTAAGTGTTTAGTTTCACGATATTGTTAACATAAACAAATTGTACTTTTACAAACCAAAA
>DAIREY010000121.1:0-1003 GCA_036795335.1 Patescibacteria group bacterium | reverse complement strand
GGCTATGCGGGTAGGCAATTATTCATAATGGCACAATTGATGATATAAAAAATATTGCCGCCGGAAACAATTTGGGGGTAGATATCAGTCGAGAGAATTGGAAAGAATGGTGGAGATACTATCACAAAAATTCCCATAACGTGAAAGCTGAATGCCGACAATATGCTTTGGATAACTTGATATGGAAAACAAGAAGACAGACATTGAATGACATTTATCGACAATTGGCGCAGCCAAGTATTTTTTATTTGATCACCAGCGGTTTTTGGGGCGGGGCACAAAAATACACTTGGGATTTGGCCAATTATTTTAAAAATAAAAATTGTCAGGTGACGATTGGTTTTGGGAGCGGCGAGCAATCAAAATTGTGGAAAAATAAAATGGCCGAGAAAAAGATTGAAATAACGCGATTTGAGCATCTGCAAAGAAATATTAATCCGTGGCGGGATATATTGGCTTTATACGAGATATATACATGTTTAAAGAAAAAATCACCGGATATTGTCCATATTTCTTCAAGCAAAGCGGGGATTTTGGGACGGGTGGCGGCCCGATTGGTCGGTATGGAAAAAGTTTTTTATACCGCCCATGGTTGGGTTTTCAATGAAAAAATCGCTATTGGGAAAAAATGGTTTTACTTGTTACTGGAAAAAATGATGCAATCATGGACGGACAAAATATTTTGCGTGTCCGAATTTGATCGACAAGCGGCGTTGAAATATGGTTTTGATCGATCGAAGATAAAAGTGATTTATAATGGGATAGATGAAGATAAAGGAAATAATAAGTAAGGAATCTTAAATTTCAAACAAAGACAATTTTCAAAGATCAATATTCAATATCCAAGTGAAATCGCAAGAAATCTCAAACGAAAAACAATATGCAAGGATCAATACGCAATATGCAATGAAATCGCAAGAAATTCCAAATCTCAAATCCCAAACAGGGATAAATTAGTTTTAATAAAACAACAATTCTCTTTGTACTTTTTGTTGCCAAAAAG
>DAIREY010000004.1:0-22821 GCA_036795335.1 Patescibacteria group bacterium | reverse complement strand
CAGACTCAACGGAAAAGACTGAAGTGACAAAGGAAGAGGTGCAAAAAGATACATCGACAACCGTGACAAATTTGAAAGCGGATGGAGTAAAAAATATTGATGTCAAAGCGATTTCCGGTGGGTTGAAAGTTGAAGAACAAAATATCAATGCTTGGGATAGTCGTTATCTAATTGTTGGATTGGTAGCTTTGGGATTGATATTGGTAGTGGGAATTGCGGCTTTCTTTTTGGGGAAAAAAGCAAATTAAACAACATATATTTATTTTTTTCTAATATTTAAATATGGATGGTGTTTTTCAAGAACAAGTTGGTCCGGATAAAGTGGAATTGAAAACGTGGTTGTTTTTCGGTATTTTTGTGATAATTTTTTTGATTGGAACGGTAATGTTATATATTTGGTGGTTAAAGCCGTGGTTGGGCGATGTTGCCAACAATAGTGAACAAGTGGTTGTGCCGGGAGTGGAAGAAACGGATAGTGATGGTGACGGTTTGAACTTACGTGAAGAAAGCATTTTGGGAACGAGCGACAATATGACGGATAGTGATGGTGACGGTTTGTCAGATGATAAGGAAAAAAGATTGGGTACCAACCCTTTGAGTAAGGACACTGATGGTGATGGCTATCAGGATGGAGTGGAAGTAAATTCCGGACATGATCCTTTGAAAAAATAAGAATTATAAGATATTTGTATTGGCAATAACGAATAAATACTTTCTGCTTGAAAAGAAAGTATTTATTTTGGCAAGATTGGTGTCGGCAAAATATAGTCAATGTTTGGGCTATGGATTTTTCCACAAAAAAACACTAGATATGTTGCTATACTAGAGAAGTAAAACTATATATAGTATTTTTTATGAAATGTCCGGAGTGTGGAAAATTAAATAGTGCGGTTTTGGAAACGAGAGTGATTTTGGAAGGAGCGGCAATCAAACGGCGGCGGTTGTGTGAGAGTTGTCAGACCAGATTTACTACTTTGGAACGAATGGATGCATCTTCGTTGATGGTCAAAAAACGTAACAAAACGAAAGAACCATACACTAAAGAAAAGATTGAACGAGGGGTACGTTTGGCGTTGAGCAAAAGACCATTTTCTGATGAACAGATATTGCAGATTATCAATAACGTGGAAAATGTAATAATCGAGAAAGGTTTGCGAGTAATTGAATCAAAAGAAATAGGTAAAATTGTCATGAAATTTTTGATGCAAATCGACAAAGTGGCATATCTACGTTTTGCGTCAGTGTGTAATTCTTTTGATGATTTAAATGAATTTGAAAATGAATTAAAGGTGATTAAATAGTAATATTTTATTTTGGAGGTGATTTATGTCTGAATTATTTGAGACATTGGATTTGTCTGGTGGTCAAGAGCGGCCGGTACCGGTCAAAGAAAAAAAAGTTGTAAAAAAGAAAAAAAGTGAGACGATTGGAAAACAACAGGTTCCGACTGATTTTAAAGTGTCTTTTCCGGATGAGGAAGTAGCATGTAGCAAGAATGCTTTGAAAGTGTTGGAGACAAGATATTTGGTGAAAGACGATGCCGGTAAAGTAATTGAAAAACCGAGAGATTTGTTTCGCCGGGTAGCAAAGACAATTGCTGCAGTTGATTTTCGTTATGGTGCTTCAGGCGAAGAATCGGCTAAGGAATTTTATCGAGTGATGGCCAATAACGAGTTTATGCCAAATTCGCCGACACTAATGAACGCCGGTCGTCGATTGGGACAATTATCGGCTTGTTTTGTGTTGCCGATTGAGGATTCGATTGAAGGAATATTCGATAGTGTAAAAAATACAGCCTTGATTCATCAAAGCGGCGGTGGAACCGGATTTTCATTTTCAAGATTGCGGCCAAAAGATGATGTGGTAAAATCAACGATGGGTAAATCGTCCGGTCCGGTTTCATTTATGAAAGTATTTGATCGAACAACGGAACAAATCAAACAAGGTGGTACAAGAAGAGGAGCCAATATGGCAGTGTTGCGAGTGGACCATCCGGATATTGTGGAATTTATCAATTGCAAACGTGATTTGTCGCAAATGACCAATTTTAATATTTCGGTAGCTTTGACGGATAAATTTATGGAATCGTTGGCGGAAAATCGTGATTATGATTTGATCAACCCAAGGACCAATGAAGTAACCGGTCAGTTGAATGCCAAAACTGTGTTTGAACAAATTGTTGATAATGCTTGGCAGCAAGGTGATCCGGGAATTGTGTTCATTGATCGAATGAATAAAGATATTCCGGTGCCAGAAATGGGTCCGATCGAATCGACTAATCCGTGTGGCGAGCAACCGTTAGAACCATACGGATCGTGCAATTTGGGTTCGATTAATCTGGCCAAAATGGTGGTGGGAGATAATGGTGACTCCCATATTGATTACGAGAAACTTCGTCGGACAGTGCGCATTGGTGTTCGATTTTTGGATAATGTAATAGATGTTAACAATTATCCATTGAAGGAAATTGAACAAGTTAGTAAAAATTTGCGCCGGATTGGGTTGGGAGTGATGGGTTTTGCTGATATGTTGGTCAAATTGAGTGTGCCGTACAATTCGCAAGAAGCGGTGAGGTTGGCAGATGAACTAATGGGTTTTATTCGTGAAGAAGCGTGGAAAATGTCGATGGAGTTGGCGGAAAAAAGAGGGGAATTTCCGGTTTTTGCCAAAAGTGTTTTTGCGTTGAGAGGTGATAAGCCTTCCAGAAATGCAGCGATCACGACGGTGGCGCCAGCCGGAACGGTGAGTGTAATTTCTAATTGTAGTAGCGGTATCGAACCATTGTTTGCCATTTCATATATTCGAGAAAATGTATTAAATGAAGGTGATACTTTGGTGGAAGTGAACAATCTGTTCGAAGATGTAGCCAAAAGAAGAGGTTTTTATTCGGAAGAATTGATGAAAAAAATTGCCCAGAAAGGCAGTGTACAAGAAATGATGGAGGTACCGGAGGATGTCAGGCGGGTGTTTGTAACTTCACATGATATTAGTCCGGAATGGCATGTGAAAATTCAGGCGGCTTTTCAGAAACATGTCGATAGCGCTGTTTCCAAGACGGTTAATTTTAAACATGATGCTACCAGAGAGGATGTTCGAGAAGTGTATTTGTTGGCTTATGATTTGGGTTGCAAAGGGGTAACAATATATCGAGATGGCTGTCGAGACAAGCAAGTGTTAAATATCTTAGGCACCAAAGATTTGCAGAAGAAAAATATTGAATCGTCCGCTGAATCTTTTGTACCGGAAAAATCAATTATTATTCCGAAAGATAGACCGCAAGTTTTGGAAGGAAAAACAATAAAAGTAGAAACTGGCGAAGGCAATTTGTATGTGACTATCAATCAAGATGAAAATGGTGAGCCGTTCGAATTGTTTGCCACAATGGGAAAGTCCGGAGGAATTGCGGCGGCGCAAACGGAAGCGATTGGTAGATTGATTTCATTGTGTTTTCGTTCGGGAATCGGTCCGGATCACATTATTAAATTGTTGCGGGGTATCAGAAGTGGTAAGGTGATGGGATTTGGCAATAATCGAATTTTGTCTTCTCCAGATGGAATTGCAAAAGCGTTGGAAATATATTTGCGGCCGACTTTGGATTTGGCGTTTGATCAAGGTGAAGTGAAGCTGGAGAAAAAGATGAAAGACGCAGTTTACAAAAGTGAAGTGAGTTACGAAGCTTGTCCGGAGTGCGGAGGGGTGGTGGAGCATGAGAGCGGCTGTGCGGTTTGTCACGATTGTGGTTATTCGCAGTGCAGTTGATGATATTTGTTTTTGAACAAAAAAAGAAGCCGGATGGAATTTATTCGTCCGGTCTTTTTTATTGTGATAAAATAAATGTGAATATTATTAATGAGGTGGAAAATAACGGAATGAGATTAACATTGATACATGGTTTGATGGCAATTACTTTTGCATTAACCATTGTGGTGTTTTTGTGTTTGAAATAAAAAATAGCCAGAAGAAGGGATTGATAATATCTATTAATGAGCAAATTATGACAAGTGATGTATTGGAGCGAGTGAAAAAATATCTCAAAGAGGGAAGATGTGATTTATTTTCAGTCGAAGATAGCATGTATTCCAAAGAAAAACAACGAAGGATAAAGAGGATCTCGTTGTCCAATGGAAAATTTTTTATTTTGCCAATTGATCAGGGTTTGGAACATGGGCCGGTGGATTTTTTGGGTAATCCAGATTGTGATGATCCGGTTTATCAGTTGGAGCTGGCGGTGAAAGGCGGTTTTTCGGCAGTTGCTATGCATTATGGGTTGGCCAAAAGATATTGGTCGAAGCCAAAGTATAAAAAAAACATACCATTGGTTTTAAAATTAAACGGAAAGACGCAAATTCCCAAAGTGGCGCCATTTTCCACTTTGGACGCAAGTGTAGAGGAAGGATTGGAATTGGGTGCGGAGGCGATTGGTTATACGCTGTATGTGGGTAGTAATCGGCAAGACGAAGACATTGCTCAATTGGCGGGTTTGCGAGAAAAACTGAACAAAGTCGGTTTGCCGTTGATTGTCTGGGCGTATCCGCGAGGAGAAAGGATTAGTGGTGATGGAGGCAAAGATAGTATTGCGGCGGTTGATTATGCGGTGCGGACAGCGATGGAATTGGGAGCGGATATTGTGAAATATAATATGCCCAAATTTCCCAAGGGTGGGTTTGCTACTGATGGAATTTTTGCGAATTATAATAATTTGCAAAAATTGAACCAACAAGAATTATTACAAAAAGTGGTAAAAACGGCGGGAACAATGGGCACTTTGCTGTCGGGAGGAGATTTGGACACGAGTAAACAAGTAGTGGAGAATGCGGAGTTGGCTATGAAAACCGGTATGGATGGAATTATTTTTGGTAGAAACATTTGGCAAAGAGATTTTGATGTGGCACTGGCTTTGTCAAAAAAATTACGAAAAATTATTTTATCCAGTTAAGTTGTGACACGGCCTCATCGTCTAACGGTTAGGACGCCAGATTCTCATTCTGGTAATAGGGGTTCGATTCCCCTTGAGGCTATTTTATCGGGTAAGGAAAAAAAATAATGTGGTATCAGAATTGGCACATCCAAACATTGCAATTGTTTGGAATCACAATTCAAGTGTGGGGTTTGATGCTGGCAATCGCTTCTATCGTTGGGTGGTTGTTGTTTGATTACAATTTATTAAAGAGAAAAATAAAGTTTGATAGTTCGTGGTTGGTGTTTGGTTTTGTGCTAGCGGGGATTGTTGGGGCACGGTTGATGCAGGTAGCAATGGATTGGGATTACTATAGCCAACATGGATGGGAGATAGTCAAAGTATGGCATGGGGGGATGGCTAGTTTTGGGGCGATTATATTGTCCTTTGGTTTTTTGTTTGGATATTTGAGCAGATTTGACAATCAACGAAAGAAGGAAATTTTGGATGCAGCAGTCGGTCCGTTGATGATATGTTTGGCGTTGGCGCGGGTTGGTTGTTTTCTAATAAATGATCATCTTGGAAAAGTGATGAGCGGTACTTGGGGAATATATTGGTGGGGGGAATATCGACAGCCGTTGATTTTGTATTACATTGGATGGAATTTGTTAGTATTTGTGATTTTGCAAATATTGTTTAGTTATAAAAAGATTGAAGGAAAATTGTTTCCCGTGATGATGATCATGTACGGTTTGGGAAGAATGATGATTGATATTCTGTTCAAAGATTTTGAAGGAGACTTGAATCGATATTGGTTGACGATTATTTTGTCCGGATTGTTGATATTGATAGGTGCTATTTGGTTGGGTTGGGGAAAAATCAGGAAAAAATAATTTCTAATGATTTTTTAATCTTGGTGAGTTAGTATATAGGTGATATTCATTCACTAATTTTTCTGTGTTATGAAAATATTAATTGTAGAAGATGAAAAGAGGATTACCAGTTTTATTAGAAAAGGGTTGCAGTATGAAGGATATACGGTGGATGTAGCTTATGAAGGTGAGACGGGTTTAGAAAAAGCCAAGGATGAAAATATCGATTTGATTATTTTGGACATAATGTTGCCAAAAAAAGACGGGATTACGTTGTGTCGAGAGTTACGTGAATTGGGAGTATCGACGCCGGTGATTATGTTGACTGCCAAAGATAGCATTGATGACAAAGTAAAAGGCTTGGATGCCGGGGCTGATGACTATTTAATCAAGCCATTTGCTTTTAAAGAATTGTTGGCGAGAATCCGTTCGTTGCTAAGAAGAGGAGATGCAACCAAGCAAGTAATATTGCAAGTGAGCGATTTGGTGTTGGATCCTTCCAGCCGTGAAGTACGGCGAGGTGATAAGAATATTGAATTAAGCAAGAAAGAGTATAGTTTGTTGGAATATTTGATGAGAAACAAGAATCAAGTTCTGACAAGGACAATGATCGCGGAACATGTGTGGGACTATGACTTTGACAGTTTTACCAATACAATCGACGTATATATTCGATATTTACGAAAAAAAGTTGACGATGGTTTTAATATAAAATTAATCAGAACAATTCGAGGTATAGGCTATAAAATAACCGAGGGATAATGCAATTTGATGAGAATGTAAAATTTCTGGCAGAGAATTTGGATAGTGATTTGAGCGCTGTAAAAGCCGGCATTTTGGATAATATTATGCAAGGTGTATTTGTGTTGAATGATGGCAATAAAATTGTGTATGCCAATAATTTTTTATTAAAAAGAATAAAAAAAACGTTACCAGAAATCGTGGGTCATAGCATTTTTGAGATGCAGGGCGGGGTGGATGGAGGTGAGTTAAAAAAAGCTTTGCATACGTTGCGGGAACAAAAAAAAATGTTGAGCATGAAGAATGTGCAACATATGGAAATTAATAACGAAGTAATATATATTGATTTTTTTCTGTATCCAATTGTGAATAATGAAGAGAAGGTAATTGGTTGTGTGTTGGTGGCTGAATCGGCCAACGTGGGTCGAAAATATTTTCGGGAGAGTTACAAGTTGAATGTTTTTATGCGATATGTGGTCAACGCCATGACCGAGGGAGCGACGGTAATTGATGGGAACGGAAGGTTGTTGTTTGCCAATGACCATTTTTATTTTATGCTGGGGTATGCTCCAAATGAATTGATTGGACAACACTGGAGTTATTGGTGTTATGAAGGTGATTTGGAAAACCAACAAGGAAAATTGTCGGTTAAAAATTGTGTCAAAAAAAGAAATAATGTATATGAGTACAGATTGAGATTAAAAAAGAAAAATGGTGATTTGTTACCGGTGATATTGTCTGTTTCTAAAAATAGTGATAAGGATTTTGACGTAAAATCGGTTGGAGCAATTGTGGATATTTCCGAGAATGTGCGGTTGAAGTCGGAATATCAAGAAATGAATAATTTGAATCGAAAAATTTTGGAAACGATTTCGACGGCGATAATTACTTTTGATAAAGATTTGACAATAAAATATATAAATAATCAAGTGGAAGTGCTGTTTGGGAAAAGATTGGATGAAGTGCTGGGACAGAGAATAGCAACCGCGTTGCCGCGATTGGAAATTTTGGAAGAATGGTCTTCGTGGGTAATGAGAAGTATGAAACCGTACAAGATTGATCGATATAAAATGGAAAATGTTTTTGATGATCGAGTATTTTTTTTGAATGTCAGGATACAACCGATTTTGGATGAAAATAATCATATCAATGGTGTGGTGTGTGTCTTTGATGATGTTTCCGCCAGTGCGCAACTGGAGGAACAAATTGAGCAGTCGTTCAGAAAGTTGGAAATGACTCATAACAAACTGTCGACGTTGATGAGAAGACAAAAAGATTTTTTGGCGGATATTTCGCATGAGTTAAGAACTCCTCTGACGGTAATGTCGGGGAACATTGAGATTGCTTTACGGGACGAATCATCGACTCGAGAAGAGTTGATTGAAGTATTGGGGATTGTAGAGAGTGAATTAATAAAAATGACTTCGATGGTAAAGGATATTACTACTTTGACGAAAATGGAGGATGGAAAGATGGAGTTGCAAATCACTGAGGTGGATTTTAGTGAAGTTATGCACGATATGTTCAGGCGATTGGAAAATTTTGATAAAGGATTAAAAAATGTATATTTTGAAATGGATGAAAAATTGCAAGTCAAAGTTGATGTGGAAAAAATTAAATCGATGCTGTGGAATTTGATAGAGAATGGTTTAAAATATACCAATGATGATGGTATGGTGTTGGTGAGAATTTTTCAAGACGAGAAGGCTAAGGCCGATTTAATCATTGAGGTGGAAGACAATGGAATCGGTATTCCTCAAGAAGATGTGGAATATATTTTTGATCGATTTTATCGAGTCGATAAGGCACGTTCCAGAGAGAAGGGTGGTTCCGGGTTGGGGTTGGCAATAGTCAAATCGATTATTGATGCGCATAAAGGGACGATATTGGTTGAATCCAAGTTGGATGAAGGTACGGTATTTCGGGTGACGTTACCGGTAATTGTTGAGTAATGCTTTTTGAAAAATAGCTTTTGTACTACTTTTTTATGAAAATTAGAGATCTCTAATTTTTTTTTATAATTTTTTTAATTTGGCTGAGAGAAGATAGATATAGATAAAAAAATTATTAGTGTTTTTTAGGAGGTGGATATGACAAGTGTAAATTTTAAAAATGTCAGGAGTTGCGGGCGAATCGAAGATAGGCTGAATTTTGCTTTGAACAAGCACGATGAAGCGAAAAGGAAGATTAAAGAATTGTTGGAACAGGGAAGAGCTGTGTTGGAAACGCCGGAATACAATGAAGCCAAGATGGAAGTATTGTATTGGCAAAAGAGGGCAGCTGATTTACGTAGAATCAATTATGGCGGGAGCAGGAGAAGCAAAAAAATTGGTTTGGGTTCAAAAGTAAAAGTAAAATATGGTGCAATAGAGAGAGAATATACGATTGTAACGTCCATTGAAGCAGATCCGGCCAACGGTTATATTTCCGAAATTTCACCATTGGGTAGAGCTTTGTTGAATAAAGAAGAAACGGATCGAGTGGAAGTGAGTGCGCCGTCGGGAAAATTTGAATATGAAGTTAAGGCAGTAAGTTAGGTTGCGCATAAAAATATTAATAGAAATAGGACATTGCCAAAATGTTCTATTTTTTTTGTGTATAACATCCTGGATAAATTTTGGTAGAATTGAAGCATGAAGTTAAAATATCTTTTTTCAATTTGGATCGGGAAAATATTAAGCTGGTGGCTTCGATGGTGGAAAAGAGGCGCGACAGCTTTGCCCGGTTTGGTAATGAGTAAAGTGGATCGTGATGTGTTGCGAAGTATAATGAGGAATGTGAAATTCGGCTCGATTGTAATTACAGGAACAAATGGCAAAACGACGACTGCTCGCTTGATTTCATCTATACTTGATCGAAATGGTTATACTGTGTTGTCAAATGCAAGTGGTTCGAATTTGGAGAGAGGCATACTGTCTTCTTTGGTAGAGCACGTTGATTGGCGAGGCAATGTGGAAGGTGATATTGCGGTGCTGGAGATTGATGAGGCGGAATTAAAAAATGTGATTGATAAAATATATTGCCGACGGTTGGTGGTAACTAATTTATTTCGTGATCAGCTGGACCGGTATGGTGAGTTGAACAAGTTGAGAAGTTTAGTGGGTGAATCAGTGTCCAAATTGGATACCGGGACAAGGTTGATATTGAATGCCGATGATCCGTTGGTGAGAAGTTTGGACAGATTTGCTTCAACTGATGTGGAAATTTCTTTTTTTGGTATGAATGATAATCTCGGTTCATTAATAAAAGATGATGTGCGGGATGTACCAAATTGTGTTATATGCCAGAAGAGAATTGCTTATTCAAATTATTACTATTCTCATTTGGGCAATTATAAGTGTGAGGAGTGCGGTTTTGAAAGAGCAAAACCGGATTTGTCGATAAAGACGTTGCATTTACGAGGTATGAACGGTAGCGAATTTGAATTGGATGGACGTGAATATACCGGTTGGCAAATGTATATTCCTATTCCCGGTTTGTTTAATATATATAATGTACTGGGAGCACTGTTAGCGGTGGAAAATTTGGAGATAAACCAGGATTTATTGATCGATAGTTTAGTAAAATTCAAACCGGTATTTGGTCGGTTTGAAAAATTTAATTTAGCTGGTAAAGACTGTTTTTTGATGTTGTCAAAGAATCCCACCGGATTTAATGAAATGATAAAGATTGTGTTGGATAACAACGAATTGATCAATGTGGTATTTATTCTGAACGACAATTATGCGGATGGAAAAGATATTTCTTGGATTTGGGATGTAAATTTTGAGAGTGTTAAAAATAGGATAAATTGGGTGGCGGCGGCTGGAAATAGAGCGGAGGAGTTGGTGTTGCGATTGAAATATGCCAATCTAGAAATGAATAGAGTGGGTTTGGAAAAAGATATGCGAAAATTAATCAATGATATAAGCGCGATAGATAATAATGAGCCGGTGTTTGTTTTGGCGACGTACACCGGAATGTTTGATTTCCGAAGTGTCTTGGAAAGTGATGGAGTGGCAGTCCAGTTTTGGAAAGATAAAATTTGATATGTATGAATATAAAATTATTTGATAATGAATAAAGATTTGATAACAATTTGCTATTTATATAGTCGTTCGATGAGTATTTACGGTGATAAAGGCAATGTGATTTGTTTGCAGCGGAGGGCGGAATGGCGAAACAAAGAAGTAAAAGTTATTGAATACAACATTGACGACAAAAATATTGATTGGCATGATGTTGATATCTTCTTTTTCGGTGGAGGTCAAGATTTGCAACAAGAAGCGGTGGCAGATGATTTGCAAAAAGTAGGCAGTAAAATTATCGAACAAGTGGTAAAAAATAAGGCGGCCGTGCTGGCGATATGTGGCGGTTTGCAGCTGTTGGCAAAATATTATGAAACAATTGATGGAAAAAAGATTGATGGTATCGGTTTATTTGAAGCATATACCGTGGGTGGAAAAAGAAGATTTATCGGTAATGTGGCGATAGAAACGGAATTGTTAGGTGAAAAAAGAATAATTGTTGGTTTTGAAAATCATAGTGGTCGAACATATGCGGATTGGCAAAAGGTTTCGCCATTGGGAAATGTGTTGGTGGGTGGTGGTAATAATGGTGAAGATCAAACGGAGGGGATTGTGTATTTGAACGCGGTTGGCAGTTATTTGCATGGAAGTTTGTTACCAAAAAATCCTTGGTTGGCCGATTGGCTGCTATTACGAGGCCTGGAAAGACGATATGAAAAATATGTTTTAAATGATTTGGATGATCAGGTGGAATTACATGCCAACCAGGCGGCGCGGAATTGGCACTAAAATCGGGCAAGGTAGAAAATATTACTTCATAAGGTAAAGTTAATTAATTTAAAATAAATATCTGGTAAAATATAAGTATGAAAAATATTTTATATACTGTTGGCGGGATATTATTATTGGCAGGGATAGCCGGTGGGGGATATTATCTTTATCGGTATTATTCTCAGTCGAATACGGATCAAACGATTGTTGGGAACGATCAACAGCAAGATGATAACAACCAAAATACCACAGGTACGAATACAACTATTGTTCGATCTGATTTTACGGAAAATTTTCGCGACGGAAAGATTGATGATTGGTGGGAGTGGAATAATGCCAACAATGATCAAAACGTGATGAATGTGGATTATGTAAAAGAAGAATTGTCAATGACGGCAGCGGCATCAACAAGCCAGTGGACAAGCGATGATACAGCGCCGACTTTGGGTTTTTTGACAGATCAAGACTTTTTGGTAGAAGCAAAATATATTTTTGATCCGCGAGTTGATTATCAACATGGTGGAGTAGGCTTGTTTGATACAAACACCAAAGAATGGATCAGATTTTCTCGTTCGTATGATACACATGCCTTACAAGGGCAGTATGATATTGCTAACAATTTATATGTAATGGAAAAAAGGATTGGAGAGGGGATAATCAAATATAATCATGCCAATTTTTTGGATAGTGTAGTTTACATGCGGATGCAAAGAAAAGGAAATGATGTGTCTTTTTCCTATAGTCGTGATGGGGTGAAATGGGAAGAATTGGATCATGTCACCAAAGAAAATTTATCCAAAGAGGTGGAAGTTTATTTATTTGCGTATTCTACTGCCAGTACTCCAGCGAAGATTGTTTTTAAGAATATTTCGTTTAGTGTTTTGGATTAGTTGAGTTGGAAAAATATAAAAAGGGAGGGTCGCGTAAATTTTTACTCGATAAATATGTTTATGTCAAGAATGGTATTGTATCGAAAATATAGGTCAATGAATTTCGATGAAGTCGTTGGGCAAGAGCATGTAGTGCGATCCTTGCGCAATGCGGTAAAAACTGGCGAAGTGAGTCATGCATTGTTGTTTGCCGGTGCGCGAGGAATTGGAAAGACGTCTTTGGCGCGAATATTGGCACGAGCTGTGAATTGTAAAAATATTACCAATGACGGTAATCCTTGCAATCAGTGTGATATTTGCCAAGCTTTCATCAAACAAGCGAGTATGGATTTGATTGAGATTGACGCTGCTTCACATCGAGGTATCGACGATATTAGATTTTTGCAAGAGGGTGCCTCTTTTGCTCCGGTGGAAGCAAAGAAAAAAGTATTCATTATTGATGAAGTACACATGTTGACGAAAGAAGCTTTTAACGCTTTGCTGAAGACTTTGGAAGAGCCGCCTTCTCATTGTATTTTCATATTGGCGACGACTGAAATCAACAAGGTACCGGAAACAATATTATCCAGATGCCAGACATATTATTTTGAAAGAATATCCGTGGATGAAATGATGAAGCATTTGATAGAAGTGGCAGAACAGGAGGGAGTAAAATTGGAGGAAAAAGAGTCGTTGATGATTGCTAATAGTGTCAAAGGTGGCATGCGAGATGCATTGGGTATTTTGGAACAACTATTAGTATGCAGTAATGAAGGAAAAATAGACGAGGGTGATTTGTATAAATTATTGGGAGTTGTGGAAGAGTCGGTATTGAATAACATTTATGATTTGATGCAAAAGGGAAAAATGAGCGAGACCATTTCTTTTTTTCATAATGAAGTGTATCGCAAGGGAGTAGAAGTGGATCGGTTGTTGATTAGTTTGGAAGATTTTTTTCGTAAAAAAATGTTGGAAGATGATTTTTCTGATGGAAAGAGAGCGGAAAAATGGGCGATTGTGTTTGAGGAATTAACTCGTTCCAGACAAGAAAATTTTGAAATAGATACTTTAAATTTTGAGCTATTCGTGATCAGGACAATAAGTCGTTGGGAAAAGGCGAAATTGATTGTTGAAGAGCCATCGCCAAAAGAGGAAAAAGTTGTGGAACAAGAGCAAAGTGTAGCAGTTGATAGCGGAGTAGATAAGAACGATTGGCAAGACAAACGGCCCGAACAAGATTTGGTGGACAAAAAAGATGTGAATGAATTGATAAAAATATGGATTGATTTTGTGGGTAAAGTTGCTGAACAAAATCCGTTGTTGGCATCAATTATTCGAATGTCAGAGGCGCGTAATCAATCGGGAAAGTTGGAGATTTCAGTTCCATATGTTTTGCAAAAAAGACAATTGGAGTCAAATGGGAATATGGATTTTTTGCGCCAGGTGGCAAAACAATTGATTGGAAAAGAAGTGGATATAATTATTTGTGTCAATCAACAAAAAAGTGCGATTGAACAAAAAAGAAACATGATAAGTCAACAGATTCAAGACAGAGTGGCGGAAGAAACAGGTGATAGTTTAAAAAAAGAAGTCGAAACAATATTTGAAGGGGAAGAGGTGTAATATTATGCCGGATTTTATGGACAAAAAAATTGATTTGAAATTGCCGCCGCAGAGTTTGGAGGCGGAAATGTCATTGTTGGGCGCGTTGTTGTTGGATCAGGATGCAATAGTGCGAATATCTGATTTGGTGCGAAGTGATGATTTTTATAAAAGAGCACATGCAATAATTTTTGACAAAATTTTTTCGTTGCATGAAAAGCGGGAACCGGTGGATTTGGTGACCTTGACGGAATTTTTGGAAAGGGAAGGTAGATTGGATGAGATCGGTGGGGTGCAGTATTTGTCATCATTGGCCAACGTGGTGCCAACAGCTGCCCATGTGGTTTCTTATGCTAATATTGTGCGACAAAAATCTATTTTGCGAAAATTGATTTCGGCCTCCAGTCAAATAAGCGCAATGGCGTATGATGAAAAGGAAGATGTGGAAATTGTTTTGGATCGTTCAGAACAAACTTTGTTTGCAGTATCCAGAATTGCCGGTGGACAAAATTTTATAGTAATTCGTGATGTATTGGTTGATTCTTTTGATAGGATCGATAAATTGCATAAAGAAAAAGGGCAGTTACGTGGTGTACCGACCGGTTTGAAAGGTTTGGACAATATTTTGTCCGGTTTACAGAAAAGTGATTTGATCATATTGGCCGCCCGGCCGAGTATGGGTAAAACTTCGTTGGCGATGAATATGGCTCAATATGCGGCAGTGGATAAAAATATCCCGGTGGCGGTTTTTAGTTTGGAAATGTCCAAAGAACAATTGGTGGATCGTTTGATTTGTGGGGAAGCCGGCTTGGATTCCTGGAAAATGAGAACAGGTAATTTAAACGAAGCTGATTTTGAGAAGTTGCAATTGGCAATGGGATCGTTGAGCGAAGCGCCATTGTATATTGATGATACGCCGGGTTTGAATGTAGTGGAAGTGCGGACAAAGGCGCGACGTTTACATGCAGAAGTAGGGTTGGGTTTAATAGTGATTGATTATTTGCAGTTGCTAGAAGGCCGTTCGACGGCAAACAGCGATAATCGGGTGCAGGTGATATCGGAGATATCTCGATCATTAAAATCATTGGCTAGGGAATTAGAAGTGCCGGTGATGGCTTTGTCGCAGTTGTCCAGAGCGGTGGAGTCACGACCGGATAAAAGACCGTTGTTGTCCGATTTGAGAGAGAGTGGATCAATTGAACAAGATGCCGATGTGGTGATGTTTTTGTATCGCGAAGATTATTATGATCGAGAAACGGAGAGAAAAAATATGGCTGATGTATTGGTTCGAAAACATAGAAATGGTCCGACCGGTGAAGTGGAATTGTTTTTTATTCCCGAATATATGAGATTTCGTGATATAGACAAAAAGCACGATGCATAAAAATGATGTATGATGAAAAAAGAAATAAATGTTGAATGGCGCAATTATGCAAAAGCATAAAGATATGGTGAATGATCAATTGATGGTAGATAGCGGACAAAACTTGGAAGAATTTTTGTCGTGGGAAGATCTGTCGTCTGAACAAAAACGATTATTGTTTGAAGTGATCGAACATTATTTGACAATCAATTATTGTTTACGAAAAATATTGGCGTTGAGTTTTGCAGATTTTTATTTAGCCAAAGTGATTGGAGCAGTACTGTGGCGAACGGATATTTTGGAGACGGGGTGTAGTTTGGGGAGATGGCTGATAAGTGACGATGTTGTTTTGCGTAGCCAGTATGCCGAGTCATTTGATTGGCAAGAATTGCCAACGGTGGCACATGAGTTGGATCGAGCCAAAAAGGAACTAAGAGAAATAAATGCTATATCGTGGTGGTATAGATTGTATATTAATTTTATTTATCGTGATTGGGGAAAAACAGTACTTGGTTTTGCCAAATCTTTTTTGTATGTTTTTTTGTTTTTGAGTTTGATCTATGTTTTGATAGCGACTGATTTCGGGCGTGGTTTGTCGTGGGAGTTTTTGGGTGTTTATGGCGTGATAGTAAAAATATTGATGGGATTGCTATTGGTGGTGGCGTTGGTGACAATTGTGATTTTGGTAAGTTTTATGTATTTTGAAAGCGGGAAGAAAAAATAAAATGGAGGTATATTATGTTGGATACAAAAAAATTGACTTTTGAGTCAAAGGGGCCGTTTGATTTGATAAATCTGACCGAAGAATTGATCAATATTGTCCGTAATGGATTTATCGAAAGCGGGATTGTAAATATTTACTCACATGGTTCGACGAGTGCGGTGGTGACATTGGGCAGTGAAGACGGTTTGGAGGAAGATTTTGTTGAAGCGGTCAAAAGAATAGTGCCGGAAGGAGTGTACAAACATGACGAAAAAATGGATCATAAAAACGGAGTGGCACATATTCGCTCGGCTATTTTGGGCACGGGAGTGACTTTGCCATTTACGAAAAAAAGATTGTATATGGGGATGTTTCAGCAAGTTTATTTTGTTGATCTGGATTTTGTGACGCGAGAAAGAGAAGTTATTATTCAAATTATCGGTGAATAATGAATAATGACGTGGGAAAAAAAATGATTTTGCCGAATAGTGTTTGGTGGTTGTTGATAGCCACTCTGTCTTTTTTGGTTGATCAATTGGTAAAAATATTTTTGATTACCGGTTGGTGGGCGGAAAGAGATATTTTTGATTGGTTGCGGATCGACATAGTTTTTAACCACGGTTTGGCTTTTGGGTTGGGAGATGGTTATGGTTTGATGGTATCGATGGCAGCTTTTTTGTTGTTTGTGTATTTTTTGTTTACTAATATCGATTGGTGGTATAATAGTGTGTTTTTGCAAGTGGGAGTGGGGTTGGTCTTTGGGGGAGCGATATCTAATTTAGTTGATCGTTTTCGATTTGGCGGTGGAGTGGTGGATTATATTGATTTGCCATTTTATTCTGTTTTTAATTTGGCGGATGTGTTTATCTTGGTCGGTTTACTAATTTTGATATACAAATTTTGGAATTATGATAATATAAGAAAGTGAAGAAATAATTATTCCGGGGTCGTCTAATGGTAGGACAGCGGCCTTTGAAGCCGTTAATCTTGGTTCGAGTCCAGGCCCCGGAGTTTTTTACTTGAAAAAGAAAACCAAGGTTTTCTTTTTCAATGCTCCTCTTTTCCTTTAAAGTATAAAAAAACTTGGAATGAATCCAAAGTTTTTTTATAGATTGATCTAGATATACAAACACAGTTTGAGACTGTATTTTTTTAAAAAAATATAGCTCACTTGTTTGTGAGCTATATCTGTTTTAAAGTTGTTTTCGATATAGTCCGGTTTCTTTCGGTTTGAAACCGAGTTTTTCATATAGACTTCTGGCAGCTGTTCTTTGGGAATTGCTGGTGAGTTCAATAAACGACAATTTTTTCTTTTTGGCAATTTCGATCAGTTGGCATACAAGTTTTTCGCCAAGTCCTTCGCCCCGACGTTGATTGTCGATTACGATGTCTTCCAATCTGCCGACAAGACCTTTTGTCGGAATGTGGTAGATTATTAACGAGCCGAAGCCAATTATTTTTTCATCTTCTAAAACTAGGCAAACAAGATTCTTTTTATTGGTGCACTGATGAATGTCGAAATGAATCTCGTTTGTTAATTGCCTAAATAGTCCTTGAAGATCGTTATTGTCTTCATGCTTTAAATTGCGAATAACCAATGTTTTACCCCCTTTCTTTTTTATAAGTGTAACATATTCATACAATGTATAATATATTTTTGAATATTTCGTATGCAGATGGAGGGGGACAGAGGTATTTTGTGTTTGTCGGGATAGAATATGAGAATTTGTTCTTTTTGTCCTAAATTGATTAATTAGTTTGGATATTGTTCATAATTTTTTATTTTAATGTTTAATAACTCGGAATGAATTTGAAGTTTTTTGTAACATTGGTTTGAAAGTGTGTATTTGACATGTTTTATAACAGATTTACTTTCAGATTGGAATATGGTAACTTTTAGATAAAGGTTTTTATTTTATTAAAAATTGTAGGAGAATTTATGGCAGCTTACAGTCAAAAGAACAGTAAAGGTACGACTTATTTTTTGCACAGCAAAGATGTTACTTTGCGCGGTGGACGACCACAAACAATTTATTATTTTGCTAAGGCAGAAAAATCATCGGAAGGTTTGAAAGAAATTCCATCCGGTTATGAAGTATCAGAAAACAAACGTACCGGTTTGTTGTTTTTAAGAAAGAAAAAATAAGTTTGGAATAGGAGAGAATAATGAAATTTTGGAGTAATTGGTTTTTGCTTTTGTTATCAATTTTGATACTGCTTGTGTCAGTAATTTTAATTATTCTCTCATTTCGAGGTTTATTTGTATTAAAATGAGGAAATATTATGATATGGTTTTTGGGTATTCTGGCAGTATTGGTGGTGGGAGGAGCGTTGTGGGCGATTGGGATATACAACGGTTTGATTCAATTAAAAAATAGAGTAGAAGAAGCATGGAGTGATATCGATGTACAGCTCAAACGTCGTTATGATCTGATTCCCAACTTGGTTGAAACAGTGAAAGGTTATGCCAAACACGAAGAGAATGTATTTAGTGAAGTAACCAAAGCCCGAACAGAAGCGATGAGTGCCAAGGGTGATCCAAAGCGTTCGGCAGAGGCGGAAAAAGAATTGTCCAGCACATTGAAAACATTGTTTGCGGTAGCTGAAAATTATCCACAGTTAAAAGCCAATGAAAATTTCATGTCTTTGCAATCCGATTTGTCGGATACGGAAGACAAGATTCAGGCGTCTCGAAGGTTTTATAACGGCAATGTGCGTGATTACAATACCAAGATTGAAATGTTTCCGGGCAATTTGATTGCCGGTATGTTTGGGTTTACCAAGCGGGAGATGTTTGAGATTGAAAATGCTGTCGAACGGGAAAATGTCAAAGTTGATTTTAATAAGTAATTTCATAAAAGATAGAAAAGCCTTTAGGGTTTTTCTATCTTTTTAATTTTGAAAAATGTATAAGGAGATTGCTAGGAATAAAACAATAACGATATTGATATTGTTGGGATTTGTGCTATTTATCGTGGCTTTGTTTTATTTTTATTTTACATATTATGATTATAGCGGGGTTGGGTTGATCCTTGGTTTGTGTTTTTCGGTGCCGGCAGCAATGATCGGATATTATACTTCTGACAAAGCAGTGTTGTTGATGGCTGGGGCGCATGAAGTGAGTCGACGAGACAACAAACAATTGTATGAATTGGTGGACAATTTGGCAATAACTGCCGGTTTGCCTAAGCCCAAGATTTTTGTAATCGATGATGAAGCCATGAATGCATTTGCTACCGGTCGGGATCCAAACCACGCTGTGATTGCTTTCACTAGTGGATTGTTAAAAAATTTAAGCAAGGTAGAGATTGAAGGAGTGGCGGCACATGAGATGTCACATATCAAAAATTTTGACACTAGGCTCAGTACGGTATTGATAATATTTGTTGGCTTGATTGGGATGATGGCGGAATGGTTTTGGCGATTGGGCAGGATAGATGGAAGAGGTTCCAAGTCAAAAAATGATAATGGAAGCGGAATTTTGGCTATTTTTGGATTAATTTTTATTATTTTGTCGCCGCTGATTGCGCAAATCATTCAATTAGCGTTATCAAGAAACAGAGAATATTTGGCGGATGCGGATGCAGCTTTGTTGACTAGGTATCCGGAAGGTCTGATTGGAGCTTTGGAAAAATTATCAAATCAGGTGAGTATTTTGAGTCATCAGTCTAGCACAATGAATCACATGTATATCACTGATCCGGTCAAAAGTTTTTCCGGAGCGGGTGGAGGTTGGTGGAGCAATTTGTTTTCAACTCATCCACCGGTTGAAGAGAGAATTAAAAGATTAAAAAATATGATGAATGTGTAAATTTTTATTTTGTGATTTTTATGAAAGTAATCAAGGCAAAAAATACCGGGTTGTCTAGTGAAGAAGTACGGCGGGTGGCTGATGTGGTTAAAAATGGTGGGATTATTATCTATCCTACTGAGACGTTGTATGGAATTGGATGCGATGCTTTGGATCATGAGGCAGTTAAAAAAGTATTTGCTTTAAAAGAGAGAGATGGTAGTAGCGTGGCATCAGTGATGGTGGATTCGGTAGAGACAATTAAAAAGTATGCGGAAGTGGGGCAATTGGAGGAAGAATTTATCAAGAGATATCTGCCCGGGCCGGTGACGGTGATATTGAAAGTCAAACCAGAGTATCGAAGCATTTTTTCGCCATATACGATTAATGAACATAATGGGGTGGGGTTTCGGGTAATTTCGAAATTGAATTATATTAATGAGATTTGTCGAGTATCTGGCGTACCAATTATTTCTACAAGTGCCAACAAATCTTCAGTGGGTGTCGAAAAGCCATCTTTCGATTTGGTGATAAATTATTTTGAGAAAGAAAAAGACCAGATTGATATCGCGATTGACGCTGGTGATTTGGATTCAAATATTCCGTCGACCGTGGTGGATTTGACTCAATCACCTTATCAAGTTGTTCGACGAGGAGCGGGAGAAATTACTATATATTAAATATCGATAATGATTACAAAAGCGAAAAAATTTATAAAAAAAGAAGAGAAGAGACAAAACGGTTGTTTATCTTTGATTGCGTCAGAGAATTATGTGAGTCAAAATGTATTGAAGGCTTTGGGAAGTGTTTTTACCAATAAATATGCCGAAGGATATGTAGGTAAGAGATATTATGCCGGTAATGAATTAGTTGACGAAGTGGAAGGTTGGGTGAAGGATTTGGGATTGAAGATTTTTGATTTGAATAGTTTGGAATGGTCAATCAATGTGCAACCGTATTCGGGTAGTCCGGCCAATTTAGCGATATATATGGCATTTCTTAAATCTGATGATAAAGTTTTGTCGCTTAGTTTGTCACATGGTGGACATTTGACACATGGTCACAAAGTAAGCGCTAGTAGTAAGTTTTTTAATTTTGTTCATTACGGTGTAAAGCAAGATGGATGGTTGGATTATGATGAAATAGAAAAAATTGCAATGGCAGAGAAACCAAAATTAATTGTGGCTGGCGCAACAGCTTATGCTCGTGAATGGGATTTTGATCGAATGGGAAAAATTGCACATCAGGCGGGAGGACTGTTGATGGCGGATATTTCACATATTGCCGGTTTGATTGCGGCCGGTTTGCATCCAACTTGTTTTGAAGCGGCTGACGTAGTCATGACTACCACGCACAAAACTTTGCGAGGTCCACGCGGAGCGGTGATATATTGTCGAAAAAAATATCAAGAAGCAGTGGACAAAGCGGTTTTTCCCGGTTTGCAAGGCGGTCCGCATATAAATAATATCTTAGCAATGGGAGTGGCTTTTGAAGAAGTGTTGTCGGTCGATTTTAAAAAATATATGGCTAATGTAAAGAAAAACACCAAAATATTAGCGAAAGAATTGCAGAATCATGGCTTGAAGTTGGTAGCCGATGGGACTGATAATCATTTGTTGCTGATTGATTTGTCTGTATTGGGGTTGGGAGCAAAAATTGTCGAGCAGAAATTGGAAGAAATAAATATTATCACTAACAAAAACTCCATACCTTATGATACCAGAAAACCGACCGATCCCTCGGGAATAAGGTTGGGAATGGCAGCAGCAACGACCAGAGGTATTACTGCGCAACAGACGAAAAAAATAGCGCAAATAATTGCGCAGGTGATATGGAATATTTCGAAAGAAAAAAATTTAACAGGATTAAAAAAAGAGGTACAGATAATAATAAAAACTTTGAAACCGATTGTTTAGATCACTAGAGAAGTTTGCATGATCAGGGTGAGACAAGCAGAAATGATAATGAGAGATTGAGCAGCAATTTGTAGTTGTTTGACATCTTCAACATCTGATGAAGATTTTTTTTGAATGATTGATTGGATGAGTTGGATGATGCCGATTAGAGCCATTAGGCCGGCATAGATATAGATGCTGGAAAAAATAATATCTTTGCTTTGAATACACATTTCCAGTTCATAAAAATCCGGTTGAGCGGAAACATTTATCGAACGGGTATCGAAGCAAAAATAATTGATGATGAGAGTGTCGGTGATAAAAGTCAGAGCGGCCCAACAGATTATCAAAATGATATTTTTTACAAAATGTCTGTTCATTTGTTGATGTTAAGTGCCGAAGGTGGGGGTCGAACCCACATGGAGGTTAACTCCACACGATTTTGAGTCGTGCGCGTCTGCCAGTTCCGCCACTTCGGCGTTCTATGTTTATAATATACATTTTTTGTAAGTATTGTTCAACATTATTAAAAAAATGTTATTTCTTATACAGAGGTTAATATTTTTTTAATGTATGGTCTGATATTTTTGCTATGTGATAATGTTGGAGGGGAAATAATATTTATGATAAATATTTTTGTAATATGTATTTACAAGATATTATTATTGACTAATTAGTTATAATATGGTAAATTTTGGTTATAATAATGATGAATAAAAATGATTAAATTTATTAGAAATTTTGTGGAGACGAGTGTGATTGTGTCCAGTTGCTTGTCGATATTGTTGTTGTTGGTATATTTCGGTTTGAATGGACCAGCTTTGTTTAGTCGTTGGCAATATACGAACAAAAAAGTCGATCTGCCGGTTGTAGAGGCGAAGGCGGTTAGTTACTCATCGACATTGGACGATGGGATGATTTGGGATGAGAAAAATTATGAAGAGATTTTTCTAAGTTCGGAAATGCGAAAATGGTATAAAGAGTATGCCAATCAGAAAGAAAACGATACTTTGTATATTCCGGCATTGGATATTTCTGCGCCAATTCAATATGTGCAGACGACCGATGAGAACGAATTACAACAAAAACTGAGAGATGGGGTGGGACATTATCCGGATACAGCTATGCCCGGTGAAGAAGGAAACGTTTTTATTTTTGGACACAGTTCGTATTATTGGTGGGATTGGTTTCAATATGCCAATATTTTTGCGAATTTAGAAAAAATTAATATTGGTGATAAGATTTTGGTTTATTATCAAAACAAATTGTTTATATATGAAGTAAAACAAACCAAAGTGGTAGAGGCGAGTG
>DAIREY010000060.1:0-4840 GCA_036795335.1 Patescibacteria group bacterium | reverse complement strand
GACCCCGTGATCATTCGAGAAGAGAAAGAGCAATTTTTAAGGATCAATATCCAATGTCCAATTTAATCGCAGGAAACCTCAAATCTCAAACACGAAACAAGGATCAAGGATCAATATGCAATACGCAATTAAATCGCAAGATAAAAATAAATAACAACCGATGTTGTCATACCCGAAAAGACATGAGCGAAGCGAATATTCTTTATCGGGTATCTCATCAATAACAATATGCAAGGATCAATATCCAATAGCCAATATCCAAGTGAAATCGCAAGAAATTCCAAATCTCAGATTCCAAACAAAAAAAATATGCAAGACGCAATATGCAATTTAATCGCAAGAAATTTCAAATCTCAAATTTCAAATTCCAAACGAGAACAAGAATCAATAGCCGATATCTAATTGAATGCGCAAAAATTTCAAACAAGGTGCGAGGATGTTGTGTTCTTTGGTTTGATAAAAAATCTCTTTGGCTCTATAATGTGAGAAACAAATGGTTTGCAAATAAACAAAAAAAGGATGTGATGGTTTTGTCAAAGTGTCGATACGCAGTCGATGTATCACCGGTGGTGTTGATGGTGTTGTATCACACCAAGCACTATGTGAAGTGCGGTAGTTGCCGAGAAATAGTGTCGGGGGCTGGGTATAAGGACGAATGCGGTTGTCGTTATTGTCAAGAAAACGATGATGATGACATGTGTGTCGAGTTGCCCGGTTTTTCCAAAAAAATAGTGAGGTGCAAAAAATGTGGAGTCGAGTTGAATTTTTTTTGCAATATTTACAAAAAGTTTATCAACCCAGAAATATGTAATGGTTGTAAAAGCAAAAGGATTTGAAGTGAGCTTATTTTAGTTCACTTCTTTCTTTATAAAGCCAAATTTAATATTTTTTTAATAAAAATATGATAAGTTGAAATATAGCAGTATTTTTTGGGGCAAGTAGTAGAAAATTTAAATTAAGTAATATTTTTTTGTAGAATGGGATGTCATGAAAAGTAAAAAAAAGGAGAATAACAAACAAAAGCCATCCGTTGGCGAAGTAAAGCAAGATAGTTTGACCAAAATGGATATGACAAAAAGTGGACAAAAACCGGTGGTGATATGGGGAGGTTGGCGATGGATTTGTTTGCTGCTGGCAGTAGGACTTTCAATCGGATTAGTAGTTGGTTGGGCGATAGAATTGGTGTATGCGCCGCGAGTGGCGTATGGTTTGAAATTGGGTAGTGATGAGTTGGGCGGTATGACCCAAGCGGAATTGAACAACTATTTTTCCAATAAAAAAGAGGATATTTTGGCCGGAACCGGTTTGATGTTGGATGGGCAAAAAGTGGAATTGAAGACTTTGGGAGAAATCGGAGTGTGGGTGGATGTGGATGGTTGCCGGGATAAAATTTGGGCAGTTGGTCGGCAGAACAATGTTTTGGCGAGTTATTTCAATCGAGCGATGGTTTTGACGGGTGGGAAAAAAATATCGTGCCAGTTGGAGTTTGATGAAGTGGATTACAATAATTTTGTAAACGATTTGCGAGATAAATATGATGAGCCGGCGGTGTCAGCCAATGTGGAAAAAAAAGATGGGGAGCTGGTGGTAAATAGCGACAAAAATGGTGTAGTGATTAATGACGAAATATTACAGGCCGATTTGTATAACAATATTTCCGTATTGAATTTTGCGGATATTAAGTTGTCAAAAATTACCGAGGAACCGTTGATTACTCAAAAAGATGCTGAGCAAGCCAGAGATCTGGCCAAAGAGGAAATGGCCAACAAAATGATTTGGAAATATGAAGATCAAGATATTGCGGTGGACGATAGTGATATATATGATATGTTGAATTTTTCTCAGACAAGCACTGATGCAGGAAAGAAAAATATGATAGAAGTAAGTTATGATTTGGCAAGCGTTGATAAATTTTTGAATGAAAAGGCGGGATGGTATGAAGATAAGCCGATTAACCCGCGGTTGAAGATGACTACTGAAGGGCCGGTAGTAGTGGAAGAAGGACAAGAAGGCAAGATGGTCAATCGTGCCAAACTGGTGGATTATTTGGATAAAAATATCGGTACGGTAAAAAAAGAAGTTGATTTGCCGGTGGAAGTAATGAAATCAACTTTGGACACAGACCATATTGAAAAATTGGGGATAAAAGAATTGATTGCGACCGGTTCATCGGATTTCAGCTATTCGCCGACCAATCGTATTCATAATATTTCCGTGGGAGCGGATAAATTTGATGGGACAGTGATTGCGCCGGGTGAGGAATTTAGTTTTACGACCCGCTTGGGATCGGTGGATGCAGCCAATGGCTATTTGCCGGAATTGGTGATTGCCGATGATGAGACACGGCCGGAGTATGGCGGAGGTTTGTGTCAAGTGTCAACCACGATGTATCGGGCGGCTTTGAATGCCGGTTTTCCAATTACTGATCGTACACCGCATCAATATCGAGTGAGCTATTATGAACCGGCCGGACAAGACGCGACTATTTATGTGCCGAATCCGGATTTGAAATTTATCAATGATACCAAAAATTATGTGATGATTGAAGCCATGATGGATGGTTCAATTTTACGATTTAATTTTTATGGCAGTAAAGATGGGCGAGAGGTGACAGTGACCGAGCCGGTTATTTACAATATCACTTCACCGCCGGCGCCGGTCTATATCTATACTTCTTCTTTGGCGGCCGGGGAAAAAGTGCAAGTGGATAGCGCGCATTACGGAGCTGATTCAACTTTTTATCGCTATATCACTTATGCCAACGGCGAGAAAAAAGAAGAAGAAATATTTAGTCGTTACCAAGCATGGCCGGCGAAGTACAAAGTGGGTGAGGGGGAAGTGACAGAAAAGAAAACGGAAGAAACAAGCGAGAGCAAAGATGAGAAAAAAGTCGGCGATGATGACAAAAAAGACAATACCGGAGAGCAGACAACCGACACTCCGACAACCGAGGATAATAGTACAAATTCCACCAACGATAATAATAGCAATGATACGAAGGCAGTGACGGAAGATCAGCAAGTAAGCGGATTGTTGAAGGAAAATTAATTTTTTGTGAAAAAGATATTAGGTCAATTAAACTCCCGAAATAAATGCGGGAGTTTATTATGTTTGGCTTAAGATGAAATTAATTCGAAGGAGAGTATAATAATGGTGAAAAAATTTTTTTAAAATAAACAAATTTGTTTATAATGAGAATTAGATTTATTTATTATGTTAGAAAGAATGGCTTTATACAAAATTGCACAAAAGAAATTAAAAACCATCAAAGAAAAGAAAATTGATTTGGAAAAAAATATTCAAGGGGTGGTGGAAAATAATTTGGAGGAAATATTTGGCTGGCAATTTGTTTGCAGCGAATTGTCTTTACACAATTTCCGCATTGATACTTTGGCCTTTGATATAGAAACTCAATCGTTTGTGATTATTGAATACAAGAGAGACAGAAGTATTAGTATTGTTGATCAAGGTTTTAGTTATTTGGCTTTGCTGATCAACAACAAGGCGGATTTTGTCTTGGAATACAATGAGAAACTGGGAAAAAATTTGAATAAGAATGCGGTGGATTGGTCGCAATCAAGAGTGGTATTTGTGGCTAATAGTTTTACCACCTATCAGCAAAATGCGATCAATTTCAAAGATTTGCCGATTGAATTGTATGAAGCAAAAGTTTTTGAAGAAAATATTTTGTCGATCAACCAATTGAAACCAATTGCGTCCACTGAGTCGATTAAAACTATTTCCAAATCCAAGAAGGTGGAAATGGTGAGCAAAGAGATAAAAACATATACAGTGGAAGATCATTTCAAACCGGGATGGGAAAAATCGCGGGAGTTGTTTGAGGATTTGCGAGAGAAGATCTTGGGGCTGGATGATCGGATTGAGGAAAACCCGACCAAGCTGTATATGGGTTATAAACTTGAAGATAAAAGTTTGGTAGAAATTTGGGTGCAAAAAAATAAATTAGTTGTTCGTTTGTTGAGAATACAACCGAAGGATATAAAGGATTTGGAAAAGAAAGTACATTATTTTAAAAATAGTTTTAAATATTTTAATAAGCATATTAGCAGTTATGATATTAACTCTGAAGATGATATTGAATATGGTGTGTATTTGATTAAGCAAGTTTGGGAGAGGTTTGGGAAATGATATATATTTATAATAAAATTATTGATGCCATAAATAATCATACAGTTGATTTTGTGACGATTGTTATTTCTATAATATCAATCATCGTTAATATTTTAATTACAAAATATGGTTGGCACAAAAGTAGAGCAATATATGATATCGAGATAAAGAGAATGTGGACAGGGCCAGGTGATAGAAGTAATATGAATAAAATCATGCGAGAAACTATACAATCTGGTAAATATTTTATCTTGCATGTGACGGAAATTACTGGTGGATATATTAATGTTATTTTGGGAAGGATAAAAAAATAGTTATGAAAATAACCGATTATCACGCAAAATATTATGCATACGAGCTAACGAAGCGGAGTTCATCTGATAGTTTGGAAAAACTGACTTCAACTTTGTCTAACGCGCAGGTTGATCTTAATCCACATCAAATTGAAGCGGCTTTATTTGCTTTTCGTTCACCACTTTCCAAAGGAGCAATTCTGGCTGATGAAGTAGGTCTAGGAAAAACAATTGAAGCTGGTTTGGTTATCTCTCAAAAATGGGCGGAAAGAAAAAGGAAGATGTTGCTGATAGTTCCATCAAACTTGAGAAAACAATGGAGCGCTGAGCTTCAGGAGAAATTTTTCATACCATCTTCGATTCTTGAAGCAAAATCCTTTAATCAATGTATAAAAGACGGAAACCTTAATCCTTTT
>DAIREY010000059.1:0-4860 GCA_036795335.1 Patescibacteria group bacterium | reverse complement strand
GTCCATTTTGGAAGTGGGCGACGATACGGTGGAAGTGTTGGCTACCAATGGTGATACTCATTTGGGGGGCGATGATTTTGATCAAGCAATCATCGATTATTTGGCGGAAGAATTTATCAAATCCGATGGAATTGATCTGAGGAAAGATGTACTGGCTTTGCAACGTTTGCGTGATTTTGCGGAGAAGGCCAAGATCGAATTGTCCAGTACTTTGGAGACGCAGGTGAATATTCCGTTTATTACCAACACAGCGGAAGGGCCAAAACATTTGGATATCAAGTTGACTCGAGCAAAACTGGGAGATATTACGGCCGATTTAATCAATAGAAGTATCAAGCCGTGTGAGTTGGCATTGAAAGATGCCAAGTTGGATAAAAAGGAAATTAATCAAGTCATTTTGGTGGGCGGTCAAACCAGAATGCCCAAGGTGCAGGAGATGGTCAAAGAATTCTTTGGCAAAGAACCGCACAAGGGGATTAATCCGGATGAAGTGGTGGCGATGGGGGCATCTATTCAAGGTGGAGTATTGGGCGGAGAGGTGAAAGATATTTTGTTATTGGATGTGACACCGTTGTCTTTGGGTATCGAAACATTAGGTGGAGTAGCTACCAAATTAATTGAAAGAAATACCACGGTTCCGACCAAAGCCAGTCAGATTTTTTCAACAGCAGCTGACAATCAAACTTCGGTGGAAGTACATGTAGTGCAAGGTGAACGTGACATGGCCGTGGACAACAAGTCTTTGGGTAGATTTATTTTGGATGGTATTCCGCCGGCTCCGCGGGGTGTGCCGCAAGTGGAAGTAATATTTGATATTGATTCCAATGGAATATTAAATGTGACTGCCAAAGACAAGGCTTCGGGCAAAGAACAAAATATTGTGATTCAAGGATCGAGTGGTTTGAGCAAAGATGAAGTGGAAAAGATGAGAAAAGATGCGGAGGTGCACGCACAGGAAGATCAAAAGAAAAAGGAAATGATTGAAGAGAAGAACAAAGCTGAACAGTTGATTTATGCCAGTGAGAAGAGTTTGAAAGAATATGGCGATAAGTTGGAAGCCAAAGAGAAAGAAGAGATTGAAACAGAAATCAAGGCTCTCAAAGAATGTCTGGGTGGTGATGATGTGGAAAAATTGAAGGAGAAAAGTGCAAAGGTAAGCGAGCTGATTCAAAAAATCGGAGCAAAAATGTATCAACAATCGTCAGCCGAAAACAATGCAGCAGAAGCGGAAAAGAAAGAGAAAAAAAATGATGAGGAAGTAGTGGATGTCAAGACAAAACAGCGGGAAGACAAGGATAAAAAAGATGATAAATAATGGGCAAGATTATTATTGCAAAAGTTGGTACAATGAAAAGGAAATATCGTAATAAATAGACTAAATGAAAAAGTATATTTTGTTAGTGTTGATTTTGTCAGTGGTAAATTTGAGCGGTTGTTGGTGGGGAGGAAGTAGCAGTGATGACAATGCTACTGAACAAGATCAGTCGACCACTGCTCAGGTTGATGAACAACCGCAAATTCCCGAAACCGTATTGGATTATTATGTGGTAACCAATACCAGTCTGGATGTTCAGAATGCGAAAGATCGATACAATTTGGCGAATAGTTTTGCCAAAGCTTGGCAGACCGATGCGCAAATATTGTTGGTGTCGACAAAATATGTAGGGACGTTGGATGGAGAAAATGTAGTGGATAGATTTTTGTTTTCTTCCAATTTGCGGCCGGATTTGTATTTTGCCATCGATATTTCCAGGACGGATATTACCAAATATACCAGAAGTTTAATTTACGCCGATGATTATGTGTTGCGGGCGGGTGTGAAGCCGATTCCCATGTTGTACTGGAAAACAACAGCGACGAAAGCGTTGGAAATTGCGGATAGCAAAGGGGGTGCGCAGTATCGCAAGGACAACGTCAATTACACTGTGACGGAAGTATTGTCATTGGCTGGTGGTAATAATTTGGCTTGGTATTTAGTTTATAGTTCACCAGATTCGAGCAATGTTTTTGAGATAATTATTGATTGCTCAAACGGCGAAGAGATTGCTCAGTAATTTATTTTTTTCACGTTTTGTCCCCGTTGTTTATTTCTTGTTTATAAGAAGTGCGGCGGGGACGATGTTTATTTAATGAAAATACTATTTTGGTTTAATTAGCAAAGATGACAAAAGATTATTATAAAATATTGGGTGTTTCCAAAGAGGCGACGGCAGACGAAATAAAAAAAGCATACCGTAAACTGGCGCACAAATATCATCCGGATAAAACGAAAGGTGACAAAGAAGCGGAAGAGAAGTTCAAAGAAGCAAATGAGGCGTATCAAGTATTGTCCGATCCGGCGAAAAGAGGTAATTATGATCGTTTTGGTAGTAGCGGTGGTTTTAATGGAGCGGCTGGTCCGGGCGGGTGGGGAGCGGGCGGTTTTAACAATGCCGGCGGTTTTAATGTTGGTTTTGATTTTGGTGAAGACTTGGGAGATATTTTTGAAACATTTTTTGGCGGAGGCATGGCGGGAGGTGGTCGTTCATCACGACGTCAAAAAGTTAATTTAGATGGAAAAGATATTCGAGTGGGAGTGAATGTGAATTTTTTGGATGCAGTGTTTGGCAAAGATATTGACATGAAAATTAACAATTTGGTGCGTTGTGAAAGTTGTCGTGGCAGTGGAGCGGAAAATCAGAAAACAGTGAAGTGCAGTAAATGCCAAGGAACCGGTATAATTGAAGTTGTGCAACAGACCATCTTAGGATCTTTTCGACAAAGAGCGATCTGTGATGAATGCGATGGTGCGGGGGAAAAGCCGGAAAAAAAATGTCAGCAGTGTGATGGCAAGGGGCGGGTCAAAAAAGAGGTAATTGTTAAGGTGACAGTACCGGCAGGAGCGGATAATGGGACAGTGTTACGCTTGAGAGAGATGGGGGAAGCGGGACGGCGAGGGGGTCGGAATGGTGATTTATTGGTCGAATTGCGAGTGGCGAGTGACAGTAATTTTGTACGGGAAGGAAACGATGTTTATACCGAATTGTTATTGAGTTTTCCACAGGTGGCATTGGGCGATTTGGTGAAAGTGAAGACGTTGGACGGAGAGTATGAATTGCGAGTGCCAGCCGGCACTCAATATGGAAAAGTATTTAGATTAAAAGGAATTGGTGTGCCATATTTGGGAAATGAAAATCGGCGGGGAGACCATTTGGTTAAGGTAAAAGTGGAAGTGCCAACGAGTTTGACTACCAAACAAAAAGAACAGTTGCGGCAATATGCAAATGAACGAAATGAAAGTTTTAATGAAGAAGGGACGTTTGATAAAATGAAGAGGAAACTGGGTTTGTAATAAGATGATTGTAAAAAAAATAATAGGCATGTTACGCTAGGGGTAGAATTGTATTTTCTTATCAAACCAAAGGAGGCGGGTGAATATGGTATTAAGTTGGAATATTTTTATCATATTTTGTGTGTTAATTTCGGTGTTGTACGGTTTTATTTTGCAAAGAAATAAAATAGTCTTGACCTTGTTGAATGTCTATATCGCATTGTCGGTAGTAGGAGTTTTGGGAAATAGTTTTAACAACATTGCGCAGCGAGCGGGTGAAGCAATGCTCAATCAAGGGTTTGCCGAAAGATTTTTTTCTTTATTTATTACGCAGACTTTTCTGTTCGTAGCTTTGATTATTATCTTGTCCATTCGTGGAGAACATGCCAAAGCTTTAGGCGATGTCAAAGTGCAACATCCGATGATTTTGTCGTTTATTTATAGTGTTCTGTTTGCTCTGATTGTCAGTTCGACTATCTTGTCTTTTTTGCCAGTGGAAGTGCAATCCGGAATTGTACAACAGTCAAATATTGTCGGTTGGATTATGGCTAAACAGGTGTGGTGGGTAGTAACGCCGGTGATTTTGATGATTGTGACGAGTTATTTTATTGTACCGGAAGAATAATTCTATTTTTTTTCAAGCCAAAAAAATACTTTTCTTTTGATGGAAGATTTGATAGATTAAGTTTGCTACTGTTTTTTGTGGGTGCATAGCTCAGTCGGTAGAGCAGCTGCCTTTTAAGCAGACGGTCGAGGGTTCGATTCCCCCTGCACCCATTTGTTTGGTTATTTTGTTTGGTTCTCAACATATAGAGGGAAACAATTTTAAAGTTTGTTTTCTTTTTTTGTGTAAAAAGATATCGGATATTTTTTTTCAAAGAGAAGAAATAAGTAACGATGGCTGTATGGTTGAAATGAATATTGATTTTTAGAGATCTTTTGGCTATATTGGAGGTGTCTTTTTTTGAAAAGAAATTTTTATAATATTTTAATGTGAAAAAAGTTATACTAATTATGTACGAATAAATTGAGATTGGAGGAAAAAATGAAGCATTTTATGAAATATTTCTTGGTCTTTTATGTCTGCATGTTGGGGATGGAAGGTTGGTTGATGAGTGATGCCATGGCGGCATCCGATGAGACAAATAATGATCGAGTGGTTAAGTTGCAAGCGGGGGTGGGGGTGGATGATTTTTTGGCAGCAAATGGATTGGATAGCAGTGAGGTGGAGATTGGGAAAAACAATTATATTTTAGTCAAAGGGAGTGAAGCCGGTGTGCAAGGAAGTGATAACTGGGAACTATCGGCTGATGTGCAAGACGATGGATTGGCAAATATCATGACTGTTCCCAATGATTGGTATTACAAAACGGAACAATGGAATCTAAAAAAAATCGGAATGGAGGATGTTTGGGATGATGTGCAAGGTAACGATAAGATTGTAGTGGCAGTATTGGATACCGGTTTTAATTATAATCATGAAGATTTGCAAGATTTGTTGTGGGTCAATAAAGACGAAATAGCGGACAACGGAGTGGACGATGATGATA
>DAIREY010000058.1:0-5045 GCA_036795335.1 Patescibacteria group bacterium | reverse complement strand
AAGACAAAATTCAATTATGACCAAAATAATTTGATAAACAATCAAAAGCAAACGGAGAGAGAGGGATTCGAACCCTCGATGACCTTGCGGCCATACACGCTTTCCAAGCGTGCGCACTAGACCAACTATGCGATCTCTCCATTATTATTTTTCACTATCTTCCCCATCCGGCAACTGACTCAGATCCGCAAACAAATAATCCCACCACTTTTGATAATTGGACCGATATTTTATTTGTTCACTAGCTATATCTTCCTGAAACACTTTTTCATTCAAATCCACCGGCACTACCATCACTTCTTCCCCCTTTTTCTTCAAATTCAAATGTTCTCTTGCTTCCAACTCAGCATACGTATCTGTTTTATAATATTCCAGTAAATATTTCAACTCCTCATTCTTTTGCGCAATCTTTTTATTCTCGGACTCAACCTTAACAATCTGTTTGGTTTGATAATAATTAACCAACGCTTCTTTGCCAGTCAAATAAACCATATACGCCACCACAATCATCAATACCACATTAAACAATCTCGACTTCAAAAATGACTGATAGACACCAGTATTGTTGATTACTTTTTTTACTCCTTTAGTCCGCACCGAACTACGCAATTTTCGCCGGTTGGTTTGCTTCACACTTTTCATCACCCCATCCAACCAACCACCTTTTTTTTCTTGCTTCGGCTTGCGTTTTCGCCCTACTTTTTTACCAAGCCAACTAAACATATTTTGCACAAAAAAACATTACAATTTATAGATACCTACTCGAATTCTCACCTTACTATTATCTTCTTTTGAAATATCTACACCTGTATAATAATACTTCAAAATCCAATCATACGATTTTCCATCATTTTCTGCAAAGGCCCTCGCTCCCGAACCGCTCATCCCCACACCATGTCCCAATAATGTTTTTCCTTCATTGTACGGGTCAGCTACTGACTTACACCATGGATAATTGTCACCGTTGCCCCACACTTCGTCCCAACTTCTTGTCCGACCATCACTTTGGGAAAAATATGGCGTCACCGCTACTTTTCCATTATACGTTACAATCTTTCCCGCTGTTGCCTCCACCGCCTCCGCTACATTTGGATTTCTTATTTCAAATCCGTATCCTCGATACACTTGGTCATCACCGTTACCATTCACACTATTATACAAATCAACGAAATTTTCCGGATGCCGCCCCCCACGATTTTTATGATAAGTTACATACGTTCTTTCCGCCACCGCCATTGTTTTCAAATATTCACTCGCTGCATCATTACTAGTTTCAGCCATTCCTGCCAGATAACTTTCCATTGGCAACTCATTAATAATCCAAATTTGATCAGTCGCGTCCGAATATCTTATTTCAATCGTGTCTCGAAACATATTGTCATTCAAACTGGTATTCCATGACTTAATATCATTATATGAATCAACTCGCAGAATTGCCCCATCTTTGGCCCGTAATTGCACATAATCCGGCACTTCAAAATATTTGCCATCTGCCCAAACCTGGTATTTTCCGTCATAATACAAAGCCACCTGATTGCCACTATCAACTGTCTCGATTAATTGATTTGTATAAGCATTATATATATCAAAAGTTCCATCGCTACTCACTTTCGCTGCTCCTGAATTTATTTCCGGAACATTACCATTATCGCTATCGCTATCATTTGAATCATTGTCAACCACTTCCACCTGCCAAAACACCCCGTCATCATTTAACCAAGCGACATTCTCAGCTACTGGTCGAAAATACTCTTTATACGTCCCCACTTCATTTGGCGCTTTTATTTGAAAAGAAAATTTTGCCACTTCTCCAGTCTGCACATTAGCTTGAACCATTTTCAACCGATGATCATTGATCCAGTCATCACCGACAAATAAACTAGTGCGATCAATCGGATTGGACGTTCCCAAACGAACCGCATAGTCGCCATTTTGATACCAAGTCGCCTGCCCGGTGTTTTCAAACTCCACCCAAACGTCTTTAGTCTCACCCGGTTTCAATTGAATATAATCACTTTGTGCTTTCCATTTTGAACTATACATCCAGGCCTCTGGTAACACACAATTATCGTTAGTTACTAAATCATCTCGGCTCATGCACATGTCTTCAAAATCAACCGACCCGCTCACCCTGAATTCCCAATATACTCCTTGATCATTCAACCATGCTACATTCTCCACCACCGGTCGAAAATACTCTCGATACACCCCACTTTGACTCGGCGCTTTGACTTGAAAAACAAATTTTCCCACCTGTCCCGGTTGTACCACGTCTTGCTGCATTTCTATCCGATTGTCGGTCAACCAACTATCTTGAACAAAAAATTGACTCGCTCGATCCAACTTGTTTGCTGTACCCAAATGGATTGCATTATCACCATCTTTATACCAATTGGCACCGCCGGTATTTTCAAATTCCACCCATACTTCCCCGACTTGTCCGGCCGTCAAATTCAAGTATTCGCTTTGACTCTTCCAGTTAGAAGCATAATCAGCCGCTTGCAACACATTCAAACCCACACCACTCATTGTCCACGCTATCATCGACAACGCCCAAGCTGTTTTTATTAAACACCGCCCATAATTATTTATCATTTATTTTTTTAACTAAAAATAATATTTACTAAATCAATTTTAACAAAATCTACATAAAATTAGCATTAAAAAAAATCCATCGGATTATTTTCCAATGGATTTTTTTATCAACGACATCACTCAAACTTACAAAAATTTCTTTTTGGCACTTGTTTTTACTCTCACTTCCACCACCTCGGCCATTTTACCCGCCACCAGTCCTCCACAAAATCTGGCAAACAATTGTCTGATTTCATCAGCAATAATTCCCGGCTTATTTTCTTCTGCTATATATTTCAAAATCCCATTATTGTCGATGCTTGCCACCAAATCTCCCAGCCAAATATATTTGCCCATCAACATTTCTTCCACGTTCAAACAATTTCCATCCAAACTCCATACACTCACTCGTACCAATTCGCTTGGGTTTTTTGTTTTCTCTTCATTAAAGCTAAACCACTTCATCCCGCATTCATTCAATTCCGCCTCAAAATAATCGTCCAACAACATATCAACTTCCACTAACTCTGCTCTAATCAAATCTATCATTTGATTTTGAAATTTTTTGTTTTTTGCTTTTAATTTTATTTTCATACTTATTTTCTTATGTCTTTTTTATTTTGACTTCATATTACTTGTTTCTTACTACTTACTACTTGCTACTTACTTCTTACTTCTTATTTCTTACCTCACTACTACTTCCCACCAAATATCTGTATCAGACAACCAACCGACATTTTCCACTACCGGTCGAAAATACTCTCGATACACTCCCGGTTCATCCGGCGCCGTTACCACCACTTCAAATCTTGCCGTCTCTCCCGGATTTACCATGGTTTTTTTCATATTAGCCGCCCGATTCTCACTCACCCAATAATCCTTCGAATACAAAATGCCGGCATGATCCATCTCATTGCTCGTTCCCAATCTCACCGGATTGTCACCGCTATTTCGCCAGACGGTATTACCGGTATTTTTTAATTCCACCCATGTTCTGGTTTTTTTACCGGCCGTCAACTCTACCTGTCGATCACTAATATTTACCAACTCGGCACTATTTTGCCCATCCTGTATTGTTACTTCTATATATATTCCCAAATCATTCATCCAGGTCACCCCCTCCACCACCGGTCGAAAATATTCTCGATATACTCCCGACTTATCGACTCCTTTCATGCTAAATCGAAAACGGGCCGTTTCCCCCGGTTCCACTTTGGCCTGTACCATCTGAATTCGATTATCGGCAATCCAACCACTACCAGTTACAAAACCACTGTGTCGATCGTTTGGCTCCGTGGTTCCCAATCGTACCGGATATTGACCATCTCTTTGCCATGCTATTTCACCCAAATTTTTGATATCAATCCAAGCAGTCTTTTCTTCCCCAGCCACCAAAGTCAAACTATCCGACTGACCCAACCAAGTCGCCTGGTACAAAGAAGCGTTGATTAAATTATCGTCAACTGTATTTTGTTCTTGATTGTTATTATTGTTATTATTGTTATTATTATTTTCATTTTCACTTACATTATTTTGCTCACTATTATTAATAGAAACTGCAAAATTGGTTCCCTCCATTATCCCGTTTGGCCCGAGCAAAGCAAAACTTTCATCATAATTTCCATTATCATCTATTCCCTTCAAACTCAATTTGAATACCACTTCTTCGTCAGGCATCACTGTTTTTTTGGCCACCGACCCAACCACTTGAGTTGATTGCCAATCATCAGCAGCAAAACCACTATTTCGTGGGTATGGATCGACCGGTACTACTTTTATTCCATCTTCAGCAAACCACGCCGCGTCACCACTATTTTTAAAACTCACATTTATTTCCGCAGTTTGTCCATTTGCCAAATCAACCGCATTATCCGATTGTCCAACATACTGTCCTGCATATTCTTTAGGCAACACTTCTCCCATTCCGCTTTTGGCTGCACTAGCCGCATCGGCTAACATTCCATACAAGACATCTCCGGGACATTCAGTCGAATTTACATCTCGGTGACCGGCCACTACCGGAATATTTTTATCTTCAAAATTATGATTTGCTGTCAAATCAATCCCGGTTTGGTCCGCAATATATCCCAACAAATTAATCAAACCCGACAACATATTTCCCGAAGGCGCGCTTTCATTATAATTACCAATTAAAGCAATACCCACACTTCCGTGATTATTACCACTAGCATGTGCGCCCACCACTCCCAGACCTCCTTTGCGACCTTCATACACATTGCCATGTTGATCGATCAAATAGTTATAACCAATATCCCCCCAATCTTTTTCCACCGCATGAAAATAATATATTCCTCTTACCACTGCCGCCGGATCAGCCGGCGCATTGCTTCCTCCGGCTGTATGGTGAATTATCACTTGCTGCACTTTGGCATATTCCATATCATTCCAAGTCATAATCGATTCGTCAGCATTCCATTCTTCCCGACTGATAATATTGATCTTCTCTTTAC
>DAIREY010000057.1:5001-5099 GCA_036795335.1 Patescibacteria group bacterium | reverse complement strand
ACCCTTGACCTCTTCCATGCCATGGAAGCGCTCTAGCCAACTGAGCTAAAGGCCCGAAAAATAAAATAAAGAACAATACGATTCCCTTGACCTGTCCG
>DAIREY010000057.1:0-4901 GCA_036795335.1 Patescibacteria group bacterium | reverse complement strand
ACCGCTCTAGCCAACTTAAGCTAAAGGCCCGAAAAATAAAATAAAGAACAATACGATTCCCTTGACCTGTCCGATACCATCGGACCGCTCTAGCCAACTTAAGCTAAAGGCCCGAAAAATAAAATAAAGAACAATACGGACTATTCAAATACTACCAGATTTCTCGTCAATATTCAAAACCATTCTTGTTTATCAACCAATATATTTCCTCACCGAAAAATTAATCTTCTTTATAATCTACCATCCAATACAATATCCAATTCACCAAAGTTACAATAATTCCCATCGCAAATGCCGTCCAAAAACTATCCACTTCAAATCCGGGCACAAAAATACTCGACAACCAAATCATCAAACCATTAACTACCAAATAAAAAAATCCTAGACTAAATACTATTGCCGGCAACGACAAAAAAGTCACCATCGGCTTAATAAAGGTATTCACAAAAGCAAACACCAACACCCCACCGAACACCGTCCAACCACCATGTGCAAAACTTATTCCACTTAACAACAAATCTGCCATAAAAAATCCGGCCGCGTTGGCTATCAAACTAAATACAAATCTTCTCATTTTGTTCTCCGTTTATTTTTAATATAAAAAAACAAACCCATATTAATTTTACAACATTTCTATAATTTTTCCCGCCAATTTTTTACCAACCACCTCTTCTATCTCATTAATACGAGCTTCCGCGATACCTTTCACACTGCCAAATCTCGCCAATAACAACTTCTTGGTTTTTGGCCCCAACCCATCAATTTCATCAAGCCTCGACTTACGCACTTCTTTCTTTCGCACCGTTCTTTGATAAGAAATAACAAAACGATGTACTTCATCTCGCAGACTCTGCATCAGCAAATTTGATAATTGATTTTTATCAACCGGCAACACTTGAAAAATAACTTCTCCGGTCACGTCATCGATTTTACCAATCATTATTTCTTCTTCTCTTTTGGCTAGGCTAACAACCGGTATCTCCAACTGCAAAATTTTCAACACTCTTAGCACAATCCCCAACTGTCCTTTACCGCCGTCCACCAGTATCAAATCCGGATAATTCCATTTCGTTTCGTCTTTTTTGCCAATCGCAAACCTGCGTTCAAAAATTTCTTTCATGGCCGCAAAATCATCCTGACCAATTGTTGTCCTCATTTCAAATCGCCTATACATTTTTTTATTAAAAGCTCCATCCCATTTTTTAACATCGGTTTGCCACGTTCCCCCTTTCGATTTTTTTGACTTCAACTCCCAACGAATCATTGCCCCCACTATTCCCGTGTCTCCCAAATTAGAAATATCGTAAGCCTCTACTCGATAAAAATGATCCTCTTTTATTTTTTCTCGATCTATCTTGTATTGTTCCCATCCACACTTATCCAAATAACTCCACAAGTCCTCGATTCCCAAACCCTCCCGACGAGCAAATTTTATCACTGACTGCTTTCGTAAATACTCCAATTTAGCATTTCTTTCCGCCAACTCCACCACTCTCTTCCAATCACCTTTTTGTGGCGCCAACAATCTCACTTTATGACCAAATTTTTTCATCAAATAATTCGCCAACAATTCTTCATCCGCCAACAAAACCGGCAAATATATATATTGCGGCAACTCCACCGACTTATCATAATAATCAATCAACAACCTGGCCACCACTTCCGATGGCAAAGAATCATTCACTGCCCCCAGCGTCAGACTTTTTACATCAATCATTTTGCCATCTCTTATAATCAATATCGCCGCTTCCCATTTATGTTTTTCCCCATATAAGCCAATCACATCGGCATCTATTTTCTTGGGCATAACGACATTTTGCCCTTCCAAAATTGTTTGCATATCTTGTATTTTATCCCGAATCACCGCTGCTTGCTCATATTGCTTCTTTTTGGCCGCTTCGTTCATTGCTTGTCTAAACAACTTCAATATTCCTCCGCTTTTTCCTCGCAAAAAACTTTTCAAATCCGCAATCATATTTTCGTAGACCTCTTTTTCTTGCAAATCACCCCACACTGTTTGCGCCCGTTTCATAAACAATTCTTTTCCGGCCACACTATCCATTGGCGCCACCCCAGATTTATTTTGATAAACAAAAAATGGAAAAATACGATTCAGTGATCGTAACACTTTTTCCAAACGGCCGGCATTAGTATACGGACCAAAATACCACGCCCCGTCTTTCAAAACCTTTCTCACTATCAAAACACGTGGAAAATCGTTTTTCCCGATTTTTATATATGCGTAATTTTTATCATCCTTCATTAAAATATTGTATTTCGGCCGATATTTTTTAATCAAAGTTGTCTCCAACATCAGAGCTTCCAACTCGCTATTTGTGACCATCCACTCCAAGTCATCAATATTCTCCACCAATCTGACAGTCTTTATTTCCTTAATATTTTTCTTAAAATAACTTTTTACTCGCTTTGACAAGTCCACTGCTTTACCAACATAAATTATTTCTCCTACCGTGTTTTTCATTAAATACACTCCGGGCGATTTTGGCAAAGACTTCAATCTGGCATCAATTTTTGTATTCGATTTATTCATACCTCTATTATAAAACAAAACCTCGAAGAAAAATTTTCTCTTCGAGGAAACAATTATTTATACAGTTCAACCACTGTTTTGTGATCGACATCAAACCTATATTCTTCCTCCCAAAAACTACCTCGATCACCAAACCATAGCACTCGATATGTCCTATTTTGTTTTTGCAATATTATTTCACTCGTCTGTCTGATATTACTATCGTCATCATATTCCGCCACCACTAAAATATAATCACCGACTACCTTTGTCTGCTGAAATATTATCTTCAACGAAGACAATTTGTCCACCCCGGTTCTTTGCGCCACAAACCAACAGGCCACTTCCCGACTCACGCTTTGCACATCGGCAAATTGTGCATTATCGTCCACTGTATAACTGGCCAAACAAATATTTTTGGCTTGCACATCAACTGCTACACACGCCAACAAAACAACCACCAATATTATCAAAAACCACCTCACGATCACCTTTCTTTCCAACATGTTTCTTCACATCCTTCCTGTTTTATATTATCGAAAAATAATTACACAACATTTTTTCAAAATAAAAACATTGACATAATATATTTTTCATGATAAGTTGTAAACGTAACAAGTATGAAATCGATGAAAATATAGTCCAATACTTGATTTACGAAACAACATATTTTTTTACCATCTTTTACTGGTTGTGTGCCGCTGGGGACCGACTGATATGTAAACATGTTTGGCTTGCGCCATCATTGATTTACTATCAGCCTCAAAAGACCACTTCCGGTTTTTTTATACCCATTTTATTAAATTTCTTTTTTTAATACAAAAAAATGCGCCCGGAAGGATTTGAACCCTCAACCTCCTGGTCCGAAGCCAGGCGCTCTATCCAGTTGAGCTACAAGCGCACACACAAACATTATATACCAACAAATCCAAAAACAAAAAATTTTCTTTGTTCAATGAATATTTTATAATTAACTTGCAAAAACAATCAATAAAAAATCACCAATGTCCAAATTCAACATTTCTCTAATCGGGACCGGCTCGCTCGGCACCGCTTTATCGTTTCTCGTCTTGTCCAACCGTCACCATCTATCAATCTTTGAACCCAACCAAACCAATTTGCAAAATTTTTTACACCATCCACAAATAAAAAAATTCAAAAACATTACCGTCTACCCTAATATCGAAAATGTTTTAGATAAAAAATTTGATTATATCATCCCCTGTATCCCCAGCAAATATATCGACTCCTTCTATCAATCTTTTTTTTCTGTTTCCAATCATCATAGTCATATTATCAGCATCTCCAAAGGCCTATATCCAAACACTACCAAAACGATCAGCCAACAAATCAAAAACAAACATCCTCTTTCCAAATTTTCCGTTATATCCGGACCAACCTTCGCCAACGAAATACTGAACACTTATCCGACAAAATGTACTATTGCTACAAAAACAAAAACTTCATACCAAAATATTCAATCAATTTTTTCCAACCATTTTTTTTCTACCGAGTATAGTCGCGATCTTCTCGCTGTTGAATTTGGTGGTATTCTCAAAAATTGTTATGCCGTTACTTTGGGAATTATTGATCATTTTTATGAAATGAATACCAAATCACTGGCAATCATTCAAATCCTTTCCGAAACACAAAAATTATATCAAAAGTTAAACCTGAACCCCCAAAATATCTATTCTTTGCACTTTCTTGGTGACCTGATCGCTACCGGCCTCAATCCCGACAGCCGCAACACAACTTTCGGACATGATTTGAAATACAAAAAAAACACCACCATTGAAGGTGCCGATAATATTTTTCCGATCTTACAACTAGCCACCAACTCCAAAATCGCTCTGCCCATTCTCACTCAAACCCAAAAAATTATCCGCAACCCATCTTCTACCAACATCAACCGTTTGGCTAAAATCCTAATTTCATAGCCATCAATAAAACGGCGTACAAACATACGTCACTGTATTTGAGTAAATTCCACTTTCCTGCCAATTGGTTACCTCCAACCTATATCCCACTTCCGTTTTTCCCACTCCCTCTCTTACGCCATCTGCCGGACCATTATGGTACATCACTTCTACCGGCAACGTCCACAACCCAGCCCATTTGTTTTTCCAAAAACGATCAGCCGGCAAAACACCCAGCGATGTATCACTCGTCGTATAACCAAAATATCCATTCTGTGCTCCCGACGGAGAAGCCCAACTGGTCGGAAACATATTTGTGCCCAACCAATCGGATATTTCATATATTCCACTTCTTAACGGATGATTGTATTCCAACGTCACATTGTAGCCATTGGTAGCGTTGGTCAATACCATCAATTCTTGCGCTGCTACCAAATCGGTCGCCCCATATG
>DAIREY010000056.1:0-5141 GCA_036795335.1 Patescibacteria group bacterium | reverse complement strand
ATTATTAACCTTTTCACAAAATAGATTTAAAATAAAATAAAAAGCATCCAAAAATTTTTTATGAATTCTATCCAATTCGCCTCATACAACAAAACAAAAATATACCAACATTTTGATACATCAGCCAATGGATTAAATTATCAACAAGCCAACCAACTACTCAAAAAATACGGAACAAATGATCTGCGAAATAATTCAACCGGTTGGATTACCATCCTATTTCGTCAAATAAATTCACCATTCTGCTACCTGCAAATTGGTGCATCAGTTATTTCTGTTTGCCTACGTGAATATGACAATGCTATTATTCTTTTTATTTTTTCATGCATCAATATTCTACTTAGTTTCACACAAGAATATAAAGCTCAACAAGCATCACAATCACTAAAAAAAATACTACCAACCAACGTCAAAGTCATTCGCGAAAATAAAACTCAAATCATCAATAAAACAAATTTAGTTCCCGGCGATCATGTCATTTTGTCCGCCGGCAACATTGTCCCTGCCGACATCCGTCTTACTGACACCAGAAATCTTTTTATTGATGAGTCAACACTCACTGGAGAATCTACTCCGACTCACAAAAACACCCGTTCCATATCCGACCCCAATCTGGAAATATTCAATGCTCACAATATCGCTTTTGCCGGCACTGCGGTTACTATCGGCTATGGTCACGGAATTGTGATAAATACCGGTAAAAATACTAATTTTGGGCAAATCAACATTTTGGTTAATCACGCTACCAAAGAAAGTACTTATGAAAAAGATATCACCAATTTCTCTCACCTCATATTAAAGATTATTCTTATCACCATTCTTTTTATTTTTATTATTAATATTTTTATCAAAGGGCAAGAAAATATTTACGATTTTATCGTTTTCTGCATCGCTCTTGTTGTTAGTATTGTTCCCGAAGCTCTACCGGTTGTTGTTTCTTGGTCTCTTTCCAAAGGCGCCCTCAAACTTGCTCAAAAAAAAGTTATCGTCAAACGACTAAACGCCATTGAAGACTTGGGCAATATTGAAATTCTCTGCACTGACAAAACCGGCACTCTGACCGAGAACAAACTAGCTATCAATAAAATAATCAGTTCCCACCCCGCCAAACTGCAAAAATATTATTTGCTATTAAACAAACTATCGTCTTCCTATCAATATAGTCCTTTTTGGCAAGCTACTAAAAAAAATTTTTCACCAAAAATTTCCAATAGCTATCAACTACTCCACGAACAACCATTTGATTCGTATCGTATGATCAGCAGCGCACTTATCAAGAACAACCATAGCAAATTAATAATCGCGCAAGGTGCTCCGGAAAATATCGTCAAACTGTGCCACACTTTTCCGGCATCCAACAAAAGAAAAACTCTTCAACAAATTGACCGAATCGCCAAAAACGGCTATCGCCTACTCGCTATTGCTTACAAAACATTTCATCACGACTCCTACCACCTGTCAGATGAAAAAAATCTGACATTTCTAGGTTTGATGGTCTTCCAGGATCCAACCAAAATTTCCGCTACTGAAACCATCAAACTTGCTCAAAAACTCGGGGTACAAATAAAAATTATTTCCGGTGACAACAAATACACCACCAGCCAATTGGCTCAACAAATTGGCCTCATTTCCCAATTAGATGACGTCATCACCGGCACCGAGTTAGCAACCAAATCGGCAATAGAATTTAATCAAGCTTGTGAAAATTATCATGTCTTTGCCAGAATTTCTCCGGACCAAAAATACCAAATTGTCAAAACCTTGTCCCAAAAATATGAGACTGGTTTCCTTGGTGACGGCATCAATGATACTCCGGCCATCAAAGCCGCCAACACCGGCATCTCGGTCAACACCGCCAGTGACACTGCCAAAGAAGCCGCCGACATCATCCTCGTCAAAAAAGATCTGAAGATGATTATCGAAGGTATAAAAGAAGGCCGCACTATTTATGCTAACATCAATAAATATATTGAATGCACCCTGGCCAGTAGCTTTGGCAATTCATATTCATTAGCAATTATTTCCCTTATCATACCCTATCTACCGATGCTCGCTATCCAACTTCTACTCCTCAATTTGCTGTCTGATCTACCCATGATTGTCATCGCCTCAGATACAGTCGATATCGAAGAATTAAAAAAACCTAAAAAACAACTCCTTAAAAATAAAATCGGGCTGATTGTTGGCTTGGCCATTATTAGCAGCGTTTTTGATATATTTTTCTTCTCTATATTCAAACACTTGCCGGAAGGCCAATTACAAACTCTCTGGTTTATCGAAAGTATTCTAACGGAAATAGTCTTGATCTTTTCTCTTCGCACATCTCACCAATTCTTATCCGGGAAAAAACCAGGAACTCTCCTTCAATTTTTTTCGCTCCTCGCCATTTTTCTTACCTTCGCTCTTCCGTATTCATCTCTCGGACAAAACATTTTTCAATTCTCAATACCCAACACTCTTTCCATTTTCATCGTCATTCTAATAGTGATTACCTATTTTTCTACTAGCGAAATATACAAATTATCCTACTTCAAAAATAGTCTCAACAAATAATAACTAACAATCGATCATTTATATATCGCCCAATTCACTTTTCAACTGCTCAAAATTTCGCAATCCCACCAGCTCTTTGACAATTTCCCCATTCTTAAATACTTTCAAACTGGGAATACCGGTAATCTGGTATTTTTGTGATAAAATTTCATGACTTGGATTATTGACATCCAATTTGGCTACTACAATTTTCCCCTCCATTTCTTCAGCGATTTGCTCCAATATTGGCGCCATCATTTGACAAGGCATGCACCACGGCGCCCAAAAATCCACCAACACCGGCAAACCGGCTTGCAATACTTCTTTATCAAAATTTTCCGCTGTCAATTCAATTGTTTTTGACATAATTTTTCTCCCATAATTTATACTGGCAACTTATACATTCTATAAATATATTCGCTGCCCATTTAATATTTTCCCCCTTGTTTAATATATTAGCACATGCTAATATATAATTACAAGTTAAAAATAACAATATGAAAAAAAATCCTTTAATCGCTTTTTCCAACATTACTAGAGTTCGAATATTGGCTTGCTTATCATCGGATTGTCACAACGTCGGCTGCCTTATCCAAAAATGCCAACTTTCCCAATCGGCTGTATCCCAACATCTACAAAAATTAAAAGAAATTGGTTTCATTGATTATGATGTTCGAGGTCAAAATCGAGTATACCGACTCATCCAACCACAAGCCGGCATCATTTCGCAACAAATTCTTCAACTCATAAATAGATAATATCTTATCAATACAATTTATCACTCATTTTTTTATAAAAATACATATCGAACAAACTACTAATCAAAAAAAATAATATTTACTAAAATTAATTCATATTACTCTACAAACAAAATATATCATCAATATGAACAACAAAACATACGACTTAGTTATTATCGGCAATGGTCCGGCCGGCATTACTGCCGCTGTCTACGCCGCCCGATACAAAATTAATCAAATAATTGTTGGCGACATGCCCGGTGGCCTCGTCTCTTCTGCTCATAAAATATGTAATTTCCCCACCTATACCGACATTAGTGGCATGGAGTTAACCCAAAAATTTATCGAACAACTCACCCAGCTGCAAATACCCCAAATTTTCGATCGTGTTCAAGAAATACATCCTCAACCCGATCACACATTTTCTATTCTTCTCTCCAACCATCAACAGATAATTAGCAAAACTATTTTACTCGCCATCGGTACCAAGCACCGACACTTGAACCTAGCCAAAGAAAACGAATTTCTTGGCAATGGACTTTCATATTGCGCCACTTGTGATGGCATGCTCTATAAGAATAAAACCATCGCCATTGTCGGCGGCAGCGACAGTGCCAACACTTCCGCCTTATATTTATCCCAAATAGCCGATCAAGTATATCAAATATACCGCGGCTCCAGCCTCCGTGGCGATCCCACTTGGATCGAACAAATCCACCAAAATAGCCGAATCACCACTATCTACAACACCAATATTGTCGAATTGCTTGGACAAGAAAAACTAACCGGCGTTAAACTCGACCAGCCATACCGACAACAAGACATCCTCAAAATCGACGGACTGTTTATTGAAATCGGCTCCGAACCGGACAATAGTATTATTCAAAATCTCTCCATCTCCACTCAAAATAATTATATTATCTCCAATCCCGACCAAACCACCACCCATCCTGGCATTTGGGCAGCCGGTGATATCACCACCGGCTCCAACGGCTTTCGGCAAATTATCACCTCTTGTTCCGAAGGAGCCATTGCCGCTCAAAATATTTTTGAATACTTACAAAGACAAAAATAAATATTACAAGTAATTACGATTCATTTCTTGATATCTTTTTTTCATCTTTCCAAATTGACGATCCTTTTTCCTTCTGCTCCTTTCGTCCGAATCATCAAACTCCACTTCTTTCCTCATACGTTGATAATTTTGATATTTATCTTCATCCAATTCACCCCTGGCCACCGCCTCCAAAATCTTACAACCAGGTTCATGCATGTGAGTACAATCACGATATTGGCAAGCGCCAAACGCTTCTAACAAACCATCATTTAATTCATTCTTATTACCATCAGTACTGATCAAACCAACTTCTCGCATTCCTGGGTTATCGATCACCATACCGCCATTATCCAAAAAATACATATCACGCCTGGTCGTAGTATGTTTTCCTTTTTCTGAATAAAGACTAACTTCATTTGATTTAATCAAATTCTCCCCTAACAATCCATTTATCAATGTCGATTTTCCCACTCCCGAAGAACCCAAAAAACAATACGTTAACCCACTTTCTATTTTTTCTTTCAATTCAGCCATCCCCAAACTGTCTATCGTACTTGTTGCTACAACTTCCACCTCCGGAAATCGCATTTCTATCTTCTTTTTCATTTCCTGCCACTCATCATTTTGTACCAAATCAACTTTGTTTAATACGATCACCGGTTTGACTCGACTTTCTTTTGCCAAAACCACATACCTTTCCAAACGGTTTAGATTGAAATCACGGCCCACCGCTCCCACCACAAATGCCACATCGACATTGACCGCTATGATCTGCTGCGCACCTTTTCCACCTCTTCGCGTTCTATCGCCAC
>DAIREY010000120.1:0-1096 GCA_036795335.1 Patescibacteria group bacterium | reverse complement strand
ATATTTGAAACACTAGTCAACTGAAATGGTGCCAAACGATTCATTGTAGTATTATCTCCTAAACGATAATCTCCATTGGGTCCTCCCCAAACCCACAAAGTTCCATTGGTTTTAATAGCAAGATTATGTTCATAAACATCTATTTTTTGCCAATCCGTATCAGTTCCTATTTGAGTGGGTACATTTTTTTTTACGGTAGTATTGTCTCCCAATTGCCCGTAATCATTGTTACCCCAAGCCCAAAGTGTACCATCATTTTTTATGGCCACCGAATGAGTGAATCCCGCTTCAACTTGGCGCCAATCACTACTCGTCCCTATTTGGGTGGGAATATTTTTCAAATTTACAGTACCTAAACCCAAATAGCCATCAGAACCAACTCCCCAGACCCAAATAGTATTATCTGAGCGTTTTGCCAAAGTATGACCGTTTCCAACCGATACAGAAGCCCAATTGTTTGCTGTTCCAATTCGAACAGGAGCATATCTATTGGTAAATGTTCCATCACCAACTTGTCCGCCTAAATTGCCACCCCAAGCCCATAAAGAGCCATCCGTTTTAATAGCGGCTGTATTGTTGCTATTGGACGAAACAAATTGCCAATTGGTGTCTGTCCCAATTTGAACTGGAGTATTTCTATCCGTATTTGTTCCGTCTCCTAATTTTCCATAGGTATTTTGCCCCCAAGCCCACAGTGTGCCATTGCTTTTAATGGCAAAAACCGTGTACCAACCCGCCGTTACAAAAACCCAATCACTTGCTGTCCCCACTTGTGTAGGGGTTCTTGCATCATCCGTTACCGCTCCAATTCCCAATTGTCCATATCGATAATCTCCCCAAGTCCATAACGTTCCATCACTTTTGATTGCGGCAGTAATTAGATCTCCAGCCGATATGGTTTTCCAACATTGGGCATTGGTTACCGTGATCACAAATAAAATCAATAATAAAGTAAATATTCTTTTCATAATAATAGTTTTAAAAATTATAATTCAAAAATAGGAAGTGGGTAAAAACAAAAAAATACGATGTTTTTCGTATTTTTTTGTTTTTATACGTTTAAAAATTTTTATTTACTTTTAAAGGTGTAAAATTG
>DAIREY010000055.1:0-5277 GCA_036795335.1 Patescibacteria group bacterium | reverse complement strand
GAGTTTCAACTATGTCGAAGATCTCTCAACCGTAACACCTATAATGATTAAATAAAAAAAATGATTTCTATTAGAACTAGAAATCATTTTTTGATGGTGAAAGTCTTGAGAGGTCAATTAAGTGAGGTGATATCATTAGATTTTGGTAATATATCTGAAAAAGTTTTTTGCGAAGTGCTTTTAGCTGTTTCTTCCGACAAAACCATGTTGGTAATTTTTTCACTCATTCCCTCAATACTGCTGCCTTTTTGCAACAAACTACTTATTTTAGCTTCGGCCAGTTTGAGCATATCCAATCTTTGTCTTTCTTCAAGACCCGGGATGTCGTTTATTTTGTCTCTTACCTGCGACATTAGTCGACTTCTGCGGTATTCATCGAACAAAACCGGCTCAAGTTTTTGCAAAAACAGGTCAACTATCTCTTTATATTGATGACATTTTTGGAGTTCGGTGGGAGAAATCGCTTTGACTGAATCGGAAATATTTTCTTCACTAATGCCTTGTTTTATCAGGATTGGTTTGATGTCAAAAATGTAATAGTTTAATTCACCGGGCACTACCGTGTCATTGTATGATGGTATTTTTAATTGAATTGTTTTTTCTAAAATAGAGATGGTGCTAGTGGCTTTTTTTTGTGCTTCGACACGAAATAATTCCTCGTTGTTTTGTGCTTCTTGATGTTGGCTTGAGCCGCCAAAATAGCCAGAGCGGCTTGTTTTTGAATAGCAGACGGTCCTTTAAACGAAAAAAATCTAATAGGCTCTTTATCTTCGATCATTTTTTTGTTTTAATAATTAAATATCATGTTATTGTACATGAATGGCATTCATTTTTCAATATTTTTGTCTTGTCAAAAAAATATAAAAATGATACATTACAAAAAATGAAAAATATCAGTAATGAAAGGAGGCGAACGAATTGAGTGAACTCACTGATTGGTGGCAAGGGGAAATGCCAAAATTAACAAATGAAGAGATGATTGCCAAAGTCGAACGATGGCTAAAAATAAAACCAACGATTGACGAGGTAGCAAAGATTAATCATTTTTTCATGACAGAAAATCCAAATTTGTTTGAAATGGTGCGTGATAAGATTAGTTACTATCTGGTCAACGAGTTGATAGACTCATTGTTGACGAACCATAAAGACAAAGATAACTACAAAAATTAGAAAAGAGCTATAAAAACATGGCTCTTTTTTTATTCATTATTTTTGGTTGGCAACTATTTTCATCATTTTTGTATTGACATATCTCAAATACGGATTTACAATTTGAACAAATTTGTAAATTAAAAAGAAGGAGGCGATGATGACATGAAGAAATCATGTTGTCAGGAAAAAAATAATTATTTTATAGTAATGGTGGCGGCATTGTTATGGACCGCCATAATCATGGGAATAGTCGGCTGTGGTGGAGGCGGAGGCGGCTATGAACCTTCGGTGACAACATCCACTCCAACCAATTGTTGTGCGACGGCGACAATGACGCCGACCGGAACAAGAACTCCAACCGTGACGTCAACGCCGACCGGAAATTCAACAAAAACGCCGACGCCAACCAATACTCCGGGGGTAACGGCCACACCAACGGCTGATCCGAACAGTGAACCGTCAGATCCGAATGATATCGACACATACCCAGCCCCTGCTTCCGGTCATTTTTCCAGCAAAGTGACCACGTCGAAATTGACCGACGGACAAGAAGTGCGGGTCGGGGATGTCGACTTTTCATTTACGAATGTTTCGACTGATAAGAAATATTCGTACACGACCGATTCGGACGGCGTGGCGGCTGTGCTTAATCTCCCCTGCGGGGAATACAAAGTCAGTTGTCCGGATTTTGACCAAAGCCGGACAGTGAACTTCGATGAAAGCAGGATTTATATCACGAATTTTCGTGATAACCTGCCATAAAAAACAATATTAATTTTGAAAAGATGGTTTTTTTAAACCATCTTTTTTGTATGAAAAAATAGTTTGGCGGGTGAAGTGATTAGTTGATACAATGTAAGCGTAATAATATTAAGATAATAATATAAATGAAAAATCTTACCACTAACTCGATAATTTTGGTCGTGGTTGTTTTGATTGTCATCATTGGCGTGTCAGCGACGGTGATTTCAATATACAAAACAAGAGAGAAAATTGACGATAGCAAACAAACCACCGAGTCGGTAACTAATGAAGAAAATAGTAAAAGTGATTTGCTGACTGTTAACGAACAGAAAGAAGAAAAAATCAGCGAGTCCGCTTCGAAGAATGTCCGAGTAATCGCGCCACAACCGAAGGAAAAAATTTCCTCCCCCTACTCGATTCGCGGTGAAGCTATCGCCTTTGAAGGAACGGTGAACTACACCCTGACCGACCAAGATGGAAAGGTGCTAGCCGATGGATTTACTACCGCGGTAGCGACCGAGATGGGCGAATATGGCGATTTTAATCAGCCAATCACTTTTAGTACTCAAGCGGCAAGCGGCACCTTGGAAGTCTATACTTTGTCAGCCAAAGATGGATCCAAGCAAGATGAGGTAAAAGTGGACGTTTTGTTTTGATGATTAACTTGTTTGCTAATATTTGTTTTTGCTGTTTGGTCCAGCGTTTTGGTGCGTTGATGTTTTTTTAGTTGTTGTCAAATAATGGTATTGTGTGAGATATTAGAATGAAATTTTGAAAAAGGTTGATTTGACATATTTATATTTTTATTGCATAATATCGTTGTGAAGAAAATAATTGCTCAAAACAAGAAAGCTCGATTTGATTACGAGATACTAGATACTACGGAGGCGGGAGTCGAATTGAAAGGTTTTGAAGTCAAATCGGTGCGAGCCGGCAAAGTGAGCATCAAAGAATCTTATGCCAAATTTGTCCGCGATGAACTGTGGCTAATCGGCGCCAATATCAACAAATATGAACATTTAGCAGAAAGAGAATACGACCCGACACGTAGCCGCAAATTACTGTTGAGCCGCAAGGAGTTGAAGAAAATGTTTAGTCAGACTAAAGAAAAAGGACTGACGATCGTGCCGCTGGATATTCATTTGCTAAATAATCGTTGGGTAAAGTTGACACTGGGAGTGGCGAAAGGCAAAAAACGATTCGATAAACGCGAAACGATTAAGCGACGAGAACAAGATCGGGAATTGAGAAGGAAATTCGGGTAAAATAAACTGGAAACTAAGCTTGAAATATTTTGATAATATGTTTCTATTGCAAAATATTTGAAGAATGTCAAAATTCAATTTATAAAATAGTTTTTGATCAAAAAAAATAGCGACTTTGTAAAAAGCCGCGGCGAAGATATTAGTCCAAAAAATCAAATATTCGGAAACCATTCTTTTCTTTGATGGTTTCATAATTCTCAGAAATGGAATAATATACATCTTTCCATACGTTTAAATTTTTTGGCAAATAAAAATTTGTAATACCCTGCTGATAAGCCGCAATATATTTTTTTAGAACAAGGAGATTTACAAATCCCTTTATCAGCCGAACATCCCAAATATCTGTTGGAACAATAATATAAGGAATATTCCTTTTGAAAGCCATCTTAGCAAGTAATATACCAAAGTTTTCCTTCTGATTTTTGGCAATATACTCCTGGTAATTCGTTATAAAACTTTGTTTATCAATAGTAGCGGCTTTTGAAATATTAATTAATTTTTTATTCTTTTCGGAGAAATCTCTTAAAACCTTATTCTTGGAAAAGATTTCTCCTTCTTTTTCAAATGAAAAGGCTACAATGCAAAAATCAAAATTGCCATCGTTGATTTTTAGATAGCCATCAACGATATTGTTATAAATCAGCAACACGGTATGTTCTGACAATTCCTCCTTTAAATCGGATAGCAATAACTCATTATCAGTTATTACTATCGTTTTTTTATAAAAATACTGAGTGGATTTTGAATAACCCACAACTTTCACCCCCAAAAAAGTTGTTAAGCAACATAATTATTATTCTGTAAAAATTATATGCAAAAATGTTGATAAACACAACACTTTGCTAATTTACTTGATATTTTTTAATAACAATAATTTGACATCAATAAATATTTGTGAGAAATTAATATGAAATGATGAAATTACTGAACTTGACAAAATTTATAAATTATTATAAATTAATGAGGTGCCAAGCATTGAAATTGACAAAAAAACTAGGTGTGGTTGAAAACACTAGGTAATATTTACGACGAGGGGATGACTTGGTTTCGACAAATTTGATCTTTAAATTATCGGCATGTAGTGGATTGTAGTTTGTTCCACTTTAATTCTCAAATTACAGCATGTAAATGCAAACTCATTGGTAGCCCGAGTAATGAACATGTTCAATAACATCGTTCCTCAATACTCATTGGCTCCTACTCTTGCCTAACTAATTGGGCAAGCATCCAGACTGACGGGCGTGACCGCCGGTAACTGGGTGCCATAAATTTCACGACGCCACTTTTTCGTCTGATATATGCGAAATAGTCTAAGTAATAATATATTGTTTGAAACAAAATCTTTGTCGTTTATTAATTTTGTTTTAAACTAAAAAAATCCAAAACGACTAAACATGTAGAAGGTAATTTCAAGCTAATTTGGACGCGGGTTCGACTCCCGCCATCTCCACTTATTGATAAAAGACAGTTCAGGACTGTCTTTTTGTTGTAAATAAATAATTTACTTTTTGATATTAAAGTTTATTAAATAATGATACTAAGGTATCAGTACTTATTCTGCCGGTGTCTACGTATTCGCTCATCAAAACATCCTCAGTTTTTTGATCAGTCTTATTTAATAGCACTTCCGCTTGGTTATCGTGCAATATTAGTAATACCTGATTAACTTTATTGTCTAATAAATATGATCTCATGCCATCAAATTCATTTGTCTGAATAATAATTGGCTCTTTAAAACCGATCTCAATCCAATCATTATTCTGTTTTGATTCCCAGACACTTTGATATATGACCTGAAAACCTTCGATATCGCCATTAGGTTCCATTTTAGTTGTTAAATTTTTAACTTCAGTCAAAATCTTATCATAGCTACTGTTACTAGCCTGATTATAGTCAAAAGTTTTACCTTTGTACTTACCAGTTATTGTATTTGCATATTCTGGATAACTAGTATAATAAATCAATCCAACTGAAGGTCCACTTATATCTTGACATTCAACGCCAAAGAAATAACTGGCGGGTGTAGTAGTGTAAAAATCATAATATGCTTGGCCTTGAGAATCGGTTGTCAAATTTACATCATCAAGGCTTATTAAACCAGTGTCATCATCATGGG
>DAIREY010000054.1:0-5339 GCA_036795335.1 Patescibacteria group bacterium | reverse complement strand
TGTTTTGATCAGTAACGATCATACATACACTAGAAAAATTTTCACGAATGTAGCGTAACGCCTTCTTGGGATTTAGAAAAGGTACAACATCAATGTTTTGATCTTTTTCTTCAACAATAAGATGGAACATTTGTTCGATAACAAATAAATATTCTTCATTATCATCAACGATAATTATCTCTTTCTTGGTCATTTCTTTCTTGGTCATTTTTTAAACAACCTCCTTATTTTTTAAGTGCAAAAAAATTAATATTAACTTAATATAATATTAATTTTTAATTAATCCATTATTAATTTTATTTCATTCTTTTATTTTTATCAAGCTGCGGCCGGTCATGGAAGGATCAGGTGGTAAGTGGAGTAAAGAAAGCATGGTAGGAGCCACGTCTCTTAATTCCGGCTGATATTCAGTCGGCAAATCCGGATCGACAATTATGTGTGATTGCGAATCACAAATAATGAAAGGAACGGGATTGCAAGTGTGTTCCGGATCGGGACGACCGGTGGCGATATTGATCATCTGCTCAGCATTGCCGTGATCAGCAGTGACAATCAAAACACCATGTTGTTTTTGAACAGCTTGCCAGACATCTCCCAGGCATTCGTCGGCAGCTTCGCAGGCCTCAATGGTGGCCGACAAATCGCCCGTGTGACCAACCATGTCCGGATTGGCAAAATTGCAGATATAGGCATCATATTTATTGGCAGAAATTTTGCTAACCAATGACGTAGTGACTTTATCAATGCTCATGCGCGGTTTTTGATCATAGGTGATATTTTCCAAAGAGGGGATCAGTTCGCGGTATTCATTGGGATAGTTTTTTTCACGACCGCCATTGATAAAGTAGGTAACATGCGGATATTTTTGGGTTTCGGCAATATGAAATTGGCTAAGGTTGGCGGCGGCAATCACTCCGGCCAGCGGAACACCGGACGCTTTTATCTTGAAAGCAATATTGTCCGGTAAGTTGGGCGAATAAAAAGCCATTGAGCAGAAATAGATTTGCGGCCAACGACGGCGGGAAAACCCGGAAAAATTTTGACTGCAAAGCGCTTTGGAAATTTGGCGCGTACGATCGGCACGAAAGTTGGCAAAAATAACTACATCGTTGTCTTCGATGATCGCTACTGGCTGATCATGATCATCGACAATAACTGACGGCAAGATGTATTCATCAGTCACGTCAGCGGCATAACTTTTGGTGAAGGCCTCCTCACAACTATGGTATTTTTCTCCTTCACCCAAAACCATAGCGTTATAGGTGCGAGCGGTTCGCTCCCAACGTTTATTGCGATCCATACCAAAATACCGACCGGAAATAGTTGCCACCCGCCCTACTCCCAAGTCATGCAATTTTTCTTCCAGTTGATGAGTCTGCTCAAAACCTTCGCGTTGCGGCGCATCGCGGCCATCAGAAAAACCATGAATATATACTTTTTCCAGACCATGCGCCTTGGCCATTTTGCATAAATTGTAGACATGATCAATACTGCCATGCACTTGTGTGCCAAGGGACAACATGCCTAAAATGTGCAACTTGGATTGGCGTTCTTTGGCAATATGCATAGCCTTGAGCAACTCTTCATTTTGAAAAAAACTGCCATCATCAATCGCTTTATTTATCAGATACAAGTGTTGGTGAACGACTTTACCGGCACCGATGGCGACATGCCCGACTTCGCTGTTGCCCGGCATCATGTGTGGTAAACCAACCGCTTCTTCGGCCGCCTTGAGAACAAAATGCGGGTGAGTAGTCCATAGCTGATTGAAGTTGGGAGTTTCACCCATAGTAATGGCGTTGCCACCCCAGGCACGGGCGTAGCCCCAACCATCAAGAATCAATAGGGCAACCGGCGGCTTGCTAGATAGTTTAGTTTTTTTGAAAAAATCGAGGAAGCTCATATTTTGATTATTTAAAAATTTAACGCTAAGTATATTGTATATTATTTATATAGCTCCGAGTTCATGTGATCGTTCCCAAATCACATGCATCTTTTGTTGTTCGTATTTGGGTTTGTACGAAAACTGTTTTGGCTCTTTAAATTCGAACGATTTGTCTATTTTTTTGATTTGATCCTTCATGGCTTTTTCGAATTCACCGCCGGTACGGTTGGTGCGGATGTGGTCGTGTTGAGAGACCATTATTTGATCGATCTTGTTGTCCTTGGCAAAGGTAATTAATTGCTTCATTAGCTGATTAAACAATTCTTGTTCATTAACTTTATATAGATATGTACTGGAAGGGTTGAAAGAAGCAGTTAAGATTTTTTGATCATTTTCTTCATAATAATGTAGCAGGATTAAACCCTGACACGTTTTTGATTCATGATCAATTAGTACTAATTGCAAATAATTGGGCAGATCCCACAGACAATCCTTTTGCGGTTTGCCATCAACACTAATCGGATTGTCACCGGAAACGCAAACGCCAGCCACAGCGCGGGCATGAGCCGAAGTGTGGTTTTTGGTAAAATAGGCATCGAGCGTATATGCTTTTTTCTGACCGGTTGATTCTTTCGCCTCAAATTTGGCTAATTCTTGGTCAATAAATTCAATCTCACTCTTGAATATTTCTACTAATATTTTTTCCAAATATCCCGCAAATAATTCCTGATTGTATGATATTGCATCGACATTATTTTCAGCAGATTCCATTTCTTTTCGTTTGAGCTCTGAACGAATCAAACCGGCCAAGGCTTTGGCTTTTGGTCCAATTGAACCATTAATATCATTTCCTTCTCCATCTTTGTTAAATAAAGAAAAGTTTGTCTTTTTTTTGGTTGCTAAAATTTTGTCCAATTTAATATAAAGCTCATCATCATTATTTATTATATTTTTTGGCCTAATAGTTTTGCCATTTAATAAATTGTAATAATCAGGCAATTTTTCAACTAATTTTTCATCAGTTAACGCTTTGGCTACTATCTCTTTTTTGGTATCTTTCAATCGATCAACAAAAAATTCTCGCAAATTAATGAGATAATAATAGGCGGGACTTTTGGAATTTTGGGCTTGGTCAGTAGTTCCTTCCATATACTCTCTAATACCCGGATAGTTGAGTAATTGATAATCGATTAAAAGCTGTTTGATAGCAGGCACATATGTTTTGCCGGAAACATAATCAGCGATAATAAAATCTAACAGATCCGACTCAAAATTTGCGGGAGCGGGATGAATATTTGTCTGGTTTGATTCGGTGCGAAGTTTTGCCAGTTCACTTATTAAATATTTTTTCACGTCGACTTTTTGTTCAGCATACAAAATAGTCCGGGCGTGACTGATGAGCGAATTGATATGATCTAATTTGTCTTGATCTAGACTCTCCCCTTCTTTGACCACCATTTCAGAGGATGGGAGGAGGGTGATTTTGTAGACCGGTTTGATATTGAATTGATCAAGGTCATTGGTACGGTCAAAACAGCTTTCGTTGGAGTTGTATGTGGTATATGAGGAATGACCGCCGTAGCACATTTCAACTATGTCATGATAATATTCCGAATTAATAATGTCAGCCGTTTGTCGCTCGCCGGAAGTTAACTTTTCCTGAAGAGACTTAATTTTATCAATAAATCCTGCCAGCATAATTGGATTGTCGGATATTTTTATGTGATGATAATCCGTTAATATTTTTTCGGTTAATTTGCCTAAATCTTTTTGGCAAGAAAAAAGACTATAATTTTTTTCCAAATATTTTTTTGATTGTTCATCGAATTGGTTAACGTCTTCAATAAGCTGATGCGGTTTCTTGAATTTAGTAATTTCTTTGACTGTATCCACTTTTAAATTTTTGAACTTTCCGGGAAAAACCTTGATTGGATTTAATTTGACAACATTAATTATTTTGTCAGCGATTTTGTCATTTAACCATGGTAGCTTTTTGATATGAGAATAAAATGAATCATATTTATTGTAATCAGTAATTTCAGAAGCAATAAAATTGTTTATCCGCTCAATGTCTTCGTAATCCAGAACGGTTAATTGTTCTGCGTTTAATTCAATCAAAGTATTTATTAATCCATAATCATCTTTTATTATTTTTTTATAAATTTTTGCCCAAGATAACTCTTGAAATTTCAATAAATACTTAAAAATAAAAATAAATTTTTTGGTTTCGATACATTTATCCACCAAATATTCTAAATTTTCCGGCTTAATTTTGTCTGCCATATAGCAAATAGTAATACCTTTGCCAGCGTCGAAAAATTTGTCGATTATTTTTATCTCATTTAATGATTGGAAGTGTTCCAAGTTCAATCCCAATAATCCTTCTTGATGATTATCAATCATTTTTTCTGCATATTTCTGATGAAATTTCACCGGTAATGATTGCAGAAATTGAAAATCAAATTCACCGGTTTTGACCTGTTCGTCTATCTTGGTCGAAAAGATTAATTGATTTGTCGATTCTTGTTCGGAAACATGATTTGGATATTCGCTTAGTTTCATTTGAATAATATTTTTTTAATTGAAAAACGTAGTTAATAATTTAGAACGTTGGGACGGCAATATAAGTAATGGTAGTGTTGTATTGGCCGGCCGCTTGCAAATTGGTGATATCCAAACGATAGCCGATGCGGGTGGTGTCGTTGGAAACCGGACTGGAAGCATAGGCCACTTCTTGCGGCAGAGCCGAAAAAGCCGCCCATTTGTTGTTGGCAAAACGATCATACGGCGGAGTATACAATGATTGATCGGAAGTGGTATAACCAAAATAACCTTCAATACCGGCACCGGACGGAGAGCTCCAAGACAATGGGTTGTCATTGGTGGCAGTGAATGGATAAATTTGGTCAACCGATGAAGACATAGTCTGATCGTATTCCACGGTCACAATATATCCATCGGTTGCGTTGGTGGAAACACTTAAGTCATGAGCGGCAATGCGATCATCAGCACCATAGTACGTACCAAAATCAACCGCTGACGAAGACAACGTGCTTTGAGTAATGGAAGCGCCATTAACCGTACCGTCACTTACCGGTAAGATGTCAAAAGTGAGGTAAGACGGAACGGTGGCCGTAACGACTACCAAATGGTTTAGATAGACCAAGCCATCACCATCTTCAACCGGATCGCCAGTACCATTTGGATCACTGTACCAATTGTAGACAACCGAGTAAGAACCGGTGGAAGTCGGATTGATGGCTTGATTCAAACCACCAATCGTAAATGACAGTTCGCCATCAGAGCTGTCCAATGAACCGATGTATGGGAAGATAATCGAGTCTTCACCGGCAGCATAACTTTTTTCGATCCACCAAGGAGAAGATTGAGAAGCGGATACCTGTACACCGTTGTCATTGATAATTTCGTTGTTGGTCCAAACCACGTCACCACC
>DAIREY010000053.1:0-5392 GCA_036795335.1 Patescibacteria group bacterium | reverse complement strand
ATCTACCTACCGATCATCAAGTTTTGTCTTATAACTAATCGTTATCTGCCAAAACCAAAAAATTATTTAGTTAATTTTTCAACTCCCCGAAATATTTCGGGGAGTTTTTTTATATGTTAAGATTATCTATAGAAAACAAATCCAATTATTAACTACATTATTTTATGCTCTCATCAAGTCAAATCCGGCAAAAATATCTCGACTTTTTTGCTAAGAAAAATCACATTATCATTCCGTCCGCGCCGCTTATTCCGGAGAATGACCCCACCGCCTTATTTACTACCGCCGGTATGCATCCGCTCGTCCCATTTTTACTCGGTGCTCCTCATCCGGCTGGTCGCCGATTGGCGAGTGTTCAAAAATGTATTCGTACAGTTGATATTGATGAAGTAGGGGATAGTACCCATTTGACTTTCTTTGAAATGCTTGGCAATTGGTCGCTGGGTGATTATTTCAAATCAGAATCCATTGCGTTCAGTTGGGAATTTCTCACCAATCCAGATTGGATCGGGTTGGATAAAAATAGATTGTCAGTTACGGTTTTTGGCGCTGACAAACGCTATCCCGCATTGCAGCCGGATCATGAAGCCTATCAAATTTGGCAAGACATCGGTTTGGCGCCAGATCGCATTGCCTATTTGCCCGGCGGTGTGACTGAAAGCAAAAATAATTGGTGGGGACCGGCGGGTGAGACCGGACCTTGCGGCCCGGATACCGAAATTTTTTATTGGACTGATCAATCCACTCCTCCTCCGACCAAATTTGATCCCGATGACCAACGCTGGGTGGAAATTTGGAATAATGTTTTTATGCAATACAACAAAAATAAACAAGGAGAGTTTGAACCACTTCAGCAGAAAAATGTCGATACTGGTCTTGGTTTTGAAAGATTGGTAATGATTTTACAAAATCAAAACAACGTCTATGACACCGATTTATTTAAACCTCTCTTTAAAAAATTACAATCAGTTTGCAATAACAACTCGGCCAACATCGAAACTCAAAGAATTATTCTTGATCATTTTCGCACTGCATTGTTTATGCTCTCCGAAAAAATATCTCCGTCCAATCAAGACCAAGGTTATGTTCTCCGTCGATTGATTCGGGGCACCATTCGTCATATGCGCAAATTGGATATCCATGATTATCAATCGATTTACAATCTTTTGCTTCAGGAAATATATCACAATCCCGCCCTCGAATATTATCCGCACAACTACCCGCAAATTATCTCCAATCAAAATTTTATTCTCAGTGAACTATCACAGGAAATAAATCGGTTTGAAAAAGTATTGGAAAATGGTATTAAAGAATTTCACAAATATGCGGATCAGAGTAAGCAATCATCACAAAACATATTGTCCGGTCGCATCGTTTTCAAACTATATGATACCTATGGTTTCCCCATTGAAATTACCAAAGAATTAGCCGACGAAGAAAATCTGCAAATTGACGAAGAAGGCTTCCAGAAATCATTTGCGAAACATCAGGCTCAATCTCGCTTGGCCGGCGAACAAAGATTCAAAGGTGGTTTGGCTGACAATTCCGAAATAACAACAGCTTATCATACTATCACTCATCTATTACACGCTGCTCTGCGTCAAACGCTAGGCACACATGTTGAACAAAAAGGAAGCAATATTACCGCTGAAAGACTGCGCTTTGATTTTTCTCATCCAGAAAAAATGACACCCGATCAGATCAAACAAGTCGAACAATGGATCAATGATGCTCTGCAGCACAACTTGTCTGTCAAAAAAGAAGAAATGTCGCTCAGCGACGCTCTAGCCAAAGGTGCGGTGGGACTTTTCAAAGATAAATATGGTGATCAGGTCTCGGTGTATACCGTATTTGATAATCAATCCGGCCAAGTGTATTCCATGGAAATATGTGGTGGACCGCACGTAACTTCCACCAAAGACTTGGGTTATTTTCAAATAATCAAAGAAGAAAGTTCATCATCCGGTATTCGTCGCATCAAAGGTGTGCTCAAAAAAAATCTGCTATAATAAAAACAATCAACAAAAATTTATTTTTCAAATTTATTTTTACTCCATATTCATGGGATTATTCTCAATTTTAAGTAATTCTCGCCGTCCGGATAATAGTTTTATTGTAATTGACATTGGTGGCTTCAATGTTAAATGTTTGATTATCAAAAACAATTCAACCGCCAACGAAATTCATGTGATTGGTCATGGCAAATCCGAATTAACTCCCGGCGACGTTCGGGCCGGACAGATAATCAATATCCTTCCTGTTGCCGAAAAAGTTGACGAAGCGATCGAACAGGCTGTTTTACAATCCGGTATTCGACCCGACACGGCCATTGCCGGATTGTCTGGTTTACATTTAATAAACCAGACCACCAAAATCGTTTATCAACGTAAAAATCCGGACACAAAAATATCTTCCAAAGAGTTGTCGCAGATATTACACGATTCGCAGCAACAACTCAAACAAGAAATTGTCAACCAACAATCCGATCAAGAAATTGAATTGATTAATGCTTCAGTCGTCGAGTCCTATGTTGATCAGGTTTTTGTGAAAAATCCCTTGGAATTCCAAGGCAAATCGATCAGCATGTTACTTTACAGTTCATTTGCTCCGGTCATCCAGCTCAACGCCTTGCAGTCAGTTGCCGATAATATTAAATTAAATTTAGTAGCTACTGTTAATCAATCATTTGCTCTATCAAAAATTTTTTACCGTCCAAACGACCATGCTCATCAAGGCTATATCCTTGTCGACATTGGAGAGGATATCACCAATATTGTTTTTGTTCATGAATCCAAAATTATTGATTCGATTACATTTGAAGATGGAGCGGCTACTTTCACCGACGTTTTATCCAAAAATTTAGAAGTCTCACTTATCAAAGCCAATCAATACAAAATTGACTATAGTCGAGATTTGCTTACTGCCGATACCACTGAGCAAATTGATAATTTGCTTTCTGTCAAAATGGAAAAATTTTGTCACAAAATTTCTGCTAAAATTAACAAATTTTTGCGCAATTACAAACTCGAACACATCTATCTGTGTGGTGGCGGTGCTAATATGCGCAATTTATCTTCAATCTTATCTGCCGACATCAATCAAGAACTTAATCAGCCAATAAATGTGCAAATTATTTATCCACAGCAAATCGAAGAAGTAGTTGATCATTCGACCACGTTGACGGAAACCGATTTTCTACCCGCCATCGCTGTTGCCAAAATCGGTTTGCAATTCAATGATTTTGATTCTACCATCAACAATTTTTTTAAAAAAATATTTCAAACTCTTAGAAACTAATACAATAAAAAAGGAAGGCAATGGCCAACATTATCTATATAGAAGCTGACGAGAAATCAACAGCGATAGCCAAAAAAATTTTATCGGACAAATCAAAAACAATCAAATTAGCTATTCCTAAAAAAGCCACTGCATTTTCTGAATCAGTTTTGTTAACTCTCTTCAAAAAACTCTCCAAGACCAATAAAAACATCACGATTATTTCCAATGACAATGACGGTCTCAAAATAGCTCAAAAAATTGGTTTCAATGTCGAATCAACCAATCCTGCCGCTATCAAAAAAGATTCATCCTCAAAAATTAAGATAGTTTACAAACAAACCGCCAAACCGAAATCCGCTCCTTTGGCCAAAAAAAATATTCAGGTAACTGAAAAATCCGATCTAGATACCGCCAACAATCCACCGACCGAAAAACCAAATCTGTTCACTCAAATATTATTTACCGCCATCTCTATTCTCAGCATAATAATCATTGTTTCCGTTATTTTATTGATCGTTCCTTCGACGACGATTGACATTACCACTCAAGTGGATAGCACCCCCTTCAGCCAAAATGTGAAGTTGGACACTACTCAGAAAAACATCGATTTCATCAACAATACTATTCCGGCTCAATCAATTACCATCGAAGAAGAACTCAAACAAGAGGCCAGAGCTACCGGTCAAACCAATCATGGCGAAAAAGCCAGTGGCAAAATCACTGTCTTCAATCAAGCCTCCGCCGACGTCCCATTGATTGCCAATACGCGTTTTAGTTCTCCCGATGGAATAATCTATCGTTCCACCAACTCCGTCAACATTCCCGGTGGTGGCAGCAGCGACGTATTTGTGACTTGTGATCAAATTGGCACAATTGGCAATATCGGGCCTAGCAGATTTACCTTGCCGGCATTATCCGGTTCGGATTATATCTATGGACAATCCAATTCATCGATGAGTGGCGGTACCGATGACATCACCTATGCCATTACAGCCGATGATATGAAATTTTCCGAAGACGAAATTAAACAAAAAATATACGATCAAGCTATTCAAGATTTGTTGAATAAACTTCCCGCCAATAAAAAATATTTTTCTGACCCATACCAGCAAATTGTTTTGAATACAAATACTGATAAACAAGTTGGTGATGAAGTTGACACCTTTAATATTGTCGCCAAATCTTCGATCACTTTTCTTGTTTATGATGAAAAAGATTTGGAAGATCTTGTAGCCAATAGTCTATCCAAGAGTTTGGCCAAAGAAAGGGTTTATGTCAACAATGGATTATCCGAATTGTCAACTCAAACCGTCAGTACCAATATATCAGCCGGAAATGCTGAGTTGAAAATTTCCACTACTGCTCTTTCCGCACCGATATATAACACTGATGTCATCAAAAAAGAAATATCCGGTAAAAATGCCGAACAAGTCAAAGAGTATTTTTTACAATATCCGGAAATTCAACAAATTGATATCAAATTCTGGCCTGATTGGGTCAAGCGAGTATCCAGCATTCCTTCTCGAATATCCATTGATATATCTTGGTAATACATCATTTTTAGGTACAAAACATTTTGACGATGAACTCGCTCCATCAAACAATGCGCGCGAGTTTTTATCGCTAACAATCAATTATGCAAAATATTTTATCAATTGATTACGGAACCAGCCACACCGGCATCGCTCTCAAACTAGGAATCGATAATCCTATTGTTCCTTGTGACACGATTAATGATCGCGATCAAAACACATTGATTGCAAAAATTATCGATATTTGTCAAAATAACCAAATTACTGACATAGTTATCGGATTGCCACTAAATTTGCGAGGAGAAATTGGCCATCAAGCCAAAATTGTTCAAGAATTCGGTGAGAATTTACAGAAATCATTACCGACCGTTGCAATCTATTTCGCCGATGAAAGATTCAGTTCCAAATTCATTTCTGACCAGATTGAAAATAGCGACAGCTATGCCGCTTATGAGATTTTAGATTCGTTTATCAAAAGGAGTAATCATGAAAAAAAATAACTCATTTTTTTCTTGTTGTTTAATTGTGATTGTAATTATCACAACTGTTGTTGCTATCAGTGCCTATTATGTTTATCAACA
>DAIREY010000003.1:0-25592 GCA_036795335.1 Patescibacteria group bacterium | reverse complement strand
GATGTGGTGCGCGAAGTAAAATTTCGCCTCGGTCGATTATGATTTTCAAGTAATCATTAGATATTAATCCTTGAAAATTGTTTTTGTTTGAAATTTGAGATTTGGAATTTCTTGTGCTTAAATTGGATATTGGATATTGATCCTTGGAAATTATCTTTGTGTTTCCATTGCATATTGACCCTTGCATATTGTTATTGATGAGATACCCGATACAGAATATTCGCTTCGCTCATGTTTTTTCGGGTATGACAGAACTAGTTAATTATCTTTTTTTTCTCTGCGCTTTGTTTGGAATTTGGGATTTGGAATTTCTTTGTAATTTTAATTGCATATTGGATATTGACCCTTGATTATTGTTAGTGTTTGAAATTTGGAATTTCTTGTGATTAAATTGATTATTGCATATTGCGTCTTGTATATTGTTTGAATATTGATCAACAAATACTCTATACTAAAAAGTGTTAGATATGCTTATTTTTTTACGCACAAATGTCACTCAAAACATATTTAGTCGGCATCGCGATTTCCACATTTCTTTGTTGGTCGGCATTTTTTCTGACTGTTATAAATATTGATCCGTTCAATACCGATAATGCCGGTATCCTTTCATTTTTTATCAGTTTTTTTCTCGGTTCACTCGGCCTATCAATTATGATCATTATGTATTTTCGCTCCCGTATTTATTCCGTGGCCGAATTATACGAAAAAATGCCCGTTATTGTCCGCCAATCATTCTTGATATCTTTTGGCTTAAGTGCTTTTTTGTGGATGCAATCCATGCGAGTTTTTCGTTGGTGGACGGCCTTGATGCTCATCATCATTCTTTTATTAATTGAAATTAGTTTTTATACCAACAAATTATCTTTCGACAATCAAGTAGTCATTGATGACGACAAGGTAAAAAATCATTCATAATAAATATTTCTTATCCCCATAATATGATAAATAAATTAGATCAAATCAAAACTGAAGCTGTTTCGGAAATAAAATCCGCTCGTAGTCTTGATCAGTTGGAACAAATTCGTGTTAAATATCTCGGCCGCAAGAGTCAACTGACTGAAATTTTACGTGGCCTATCGCAACTAGATCCGATCCAACGACCGGCCGTTGGTCAATATTCCAATCAAGTAAAATGTTTTATTGAAAATACTCTCAATGAAAGAGTGACGTATCTCAATCAAAAAGAAGAAGACCAATTGTTGTTCAAAGATATTTTTGATGTCAGTTTGCCTTCACTTCATCCTCTTGGTCACCTACATCCTTTGACCCGCGTCAAATTTGAATTAGAAGATTATTTTGAACGCATGGGCTACATGATATACGAAACCAACAATCTAACCAATGAATATGACAATTTTATTGCCGTCAATATTCCGGCCGACCATCCCGCTCGCAGTATGTGGGATACTTTCTGGGTCAAAGGCAACAAAAAAAATCAACCTCGTTTGTGTATGCCGCCTCATACTTCAGCTATTCAAAATCATATTTTGCGAGAAAATAAACCACCGTACAAAGCGGTCGCCTTGGGACGATGTTTCCGTTTCGAAGCAACTGATGCCACTCACGAACACACTTTTTATCAAATTGAAGGAGTGGTGGTTGATCGTAAATTAAATGTCGGCCATCTCAAAAAAGCGTTGATTGACATGGTTCAATTTATTATTGGCAAAAAAATTGCCATTCGTTTACGTCCCAGCTATTTTCCTTTTGTTGAACCGGGCTTCGAAGTCGACGCTCAATGTCAAAAATGCCAAGGCCGTGGTTGCAATCTCTGCAAAGGCACCGGTTGGATTGAAATGCTTGGTGCCGGCATGATTCATCAAAATGTATTCGTTGAAGCTGGTTACAAACGCAATGAATGGACTGGATTTGCTTATGGTCCGGGCTACGATCGATTGGCTATGATGCGTTATGGTATCAATGACATTCGCCACTTTTTTGCGTCTCGCCGTGAATTCATTGAACAATTCTAATTTCTCCCCAAAAATATCTTCCGTATTTTTGGACGCATTATGATAAATTTTCGTTTGCCAATATTTATCTTTGTCTTAAAAATTTATTTACATTATTATAAAAAAATATGCTCGCTCCCTACTCATGGCTAAAAGATTTTCTCAACGTCCATGATTTACAAAAAAATAAATTGACCGCTTCTCAAATAGGTGAACGTTTGTCGGTTACCTTCAATGAATTTGAAGGTCTTCATCATATTTCTTTTTCTTTCCCTAAAATAATTATTGGCCGCATTCTCAAAATCGATCAGCATCCAAACGCCGACAAATTATCAGTTACTCTGGTTGATGTTGGTTCCAAAAAATTAACTATTGTTTGTGGCGCTTCCAATATTGCTATAGGTATGTTTGTTCCGGTTGCTGTCGTTGGTGCCAAACTTGGCGATTTTGAAATAAAAAAGGTAGCTATTCGCGGAGTTGAATCAGAAGGTATGATTTGTTCCGCTGAAGAATTGGGATTGGAAGAAAAATCCACCGGTATTTTGGATCTTGGTAATAAGCACAAACCAGGTAGTAAATTTGCCGAAATATATGATTTTGACGATGAAATATTGGAATTTTCTATTACTCCCAATCGCGCCGACGCCAACAATATTATCGGTTTGGCTAAAGAAATTTCCATCGCTTGTGATATCAAATTTCAACCTTCCAAAATCAAAATCAACGAAAATCATCGTTCCAATATCGATAAAATGATTTCCGTCCAAATAAAAGATCCGGTTGCTTGTCGTCGTTATTCTGCTCGGATTATCGAAAACGTACAAATTGGCGAATCTCCTCTTTGGCTCAAACGCCGTTTGATTATGTGTGGTTTGCGGCCGATCAATACCGTAGTGGATATCACCAATTACATTCTTTTGGAATATGGTCAACCGCTGCATGCCTTCGATTACGATTTGATTATCGGCCACAAGTTAGTGGTACGTCGAGCCAAAAAAGGGGAACGAATCATTACTTTTGATGACCAAAAAAAGATATTGTCTTCTTCCGATTTGATCATCGCCGATGAAAAACGACCATTGGCCATCGCCGGGATTATGGGCGGAAAAGATTCTTCCGTATTACCCAATTCCAAGACAATTGTTTTGGAAAGTGCCAATTTTGCTCGTGAGTTCATCAATTCCACTTCCAAAAATTTGGGCATAATGAGCGATTCATCGATTATGTTTGGCAAAGGTTTGCCTATGAGTAAAACCGAAGAAGCATTGGATCGCGCCACTTATTTAATTCAAGAGTTGTGTCATGGTCAAGTTGTTCGAGGAATGATTGATGTTCGCAGTCAACGTATTCTCAAAAAAGACATCAAAGTCCAATATCAATCAATATTTGATTTATTGGGTATTGAAATAGCCAAACAAGACATCAAAAAGATTTTGCAAAAACTTGATTTCGTCATCAAGGATTATACCGATGAATATTTGATCGTTACTGTGCCCGATCATCGTATCGATATTGGATATCCGGAAGACGTTATTGAAGAAATTGGTCGTATTTATGGATATGATCAAATTCCTGATCAAATATTTAATATGCCGGTTTCACCCGCCCGCCCGGAATTAGTTCGACGTTACAAAAACAAAATCATTCGTTATTTGTTTAATCTTGGTTGGTCAGAAGTATATTCTTATAGTTTTCATTCTGCCTCTCAAATTACCGACTATGGTTTTGATCTCAACGCTTCTTATGAATTAGAAAATGCTGTTGATAAAAATCTACAGTATCTACGACAATCCTTGTTGCCCGGTTTGGTACAAAAATCTACTTCCTGGTCCAAAAATTCTGACCGCACTGCTATTTTTGAATGGGGACGAGTATTTAATTCGTCCATCAAACCTACCGAAAGTGATCACTTGTCATTATTATTTCAACAAAAAAAATTATCTGCCAAAGAATTATTTTTACAATACAAAGGTATCATTGAAGGTATTATGAATTTAGGTGGTCAAACTTTTGATAATTTCAACATTTGTCGTGCCAATGAATATTCTCACGATATTGATTATCTTCACCCCTTCAATTCATTAGTTATGACCAATTCCAAAAACCAACTGATTGGTAGTTTTGGATTAATCCATCCTTCTTTGGCTCGTCGTTCCAAAATTTCCGCTCAAACGATTGTTGGAGAATTTGACTTAATAGCTTTAATTGGTGAATTTAATGAAATATTTAAATATACCGAACCATCTCATTTTCCTCCTTCGCTTTTTGATGCTTCCTTTATTGTTGATTATAAAATTGCTTCTATTGAATTAATTAAAACTGCCCAAAAAACTGCCGGTCATCTTTTATCTCATGTAGAAATATTCGATGAATATCAAGGAGAAAAATTACCCGCCGATCAAAAAAGCATTTCTCTACGCTTTACTTTTCAAGTTTCTGATCGCACTTTGGACAATCAAGAAATTTCCGCCGTTATGTCCAATATTTATCAAGCCTTACAAAACGAATATTCCGCCGTTCTTCGCGACAAATAAATTTATTTCATTTCACAGTAGGGACAGCACATCGTGCTGTCCCTGTATTTATATGTCCCAATATTATATTTACCATCCCCAAGTATATTCCAACCGATATCTATTCACTCTCTTTAACTTCCACATAATCCACCGTGATATCTGCTTGATCGGTAAAGAAAATTCGGTATTCCATCAATCCTTCATCAATTCTTTGAAAATCCACCGTAAAATTTTGCCAAGTATCAGTCGATTCAAAATCCGTTCCCCAGATTGGTCTTGTTTCTTCCACTCCCGTCCCGCCAAAATTGTATGCTCCGATCCACGCCACCGCTTCACTACTACTATTGTCGTTGGTTTTTAATCGAAACGTGGCGGTGTAATTGCCTTCTTTTTGTTCAGAGGTATATGGTCCGAATTGTATCCATCCGGCTTCATCCTCCACTATTGATGCTTGTCGTGCCTTTTGTCCACTGGCCGTATTTTCCGATATTATTCTGCCGGTATTGGCCAACAAATCTTCTGCTTCGTATCTCACTCCTTCAACTTTCTTGATCATAATATTATCAATGGTCAAAATATTGTTATTGCCAAACCAGACGCGATATTCCAATACACCGCTATCGTGCCGGCCAAACCCAAATGAAAAAGCTTGGTATTTGTTTGCTGTCGCCAATTCATTGTTTTTAACCAATTTTTCTTTAAATTGATCACTGCCAAAAGTATTATTCAAATTCAGTATCGCTAATAGGTTTTCGTTACTGGTATCGTTTGTTTTGACAACATATTTGATCTCATAGTTGCCTCTTGCTAACCCGTCATACGGACCGTAAATAGCATAATTGGCTTCTGCCCCGGGTAAAACTTGCCAAGCGGCTTTTCCGCTCGCTTCCGCTTCAACTATTTTTTCTCCTGTTCCGTGCATCAATTCTTCTGCTTCGTATATTATTCGGTCCACCTGGCTGACCATTATTTCGTCCAATCCCACGCTTGCTTTGTTGAACCACCATACTCGATATTCCATGTTTCCTTCATTGATTCGATCAAACCATAGATCAAAATTTTGCCAACTGTTATTTGCGGTAAAATCTGTTCCGTATATTTCTTTTTCTTCAAATATTCCCTCTCCGCCGTTATTGAAAACTTCGATTCTAGCCACTGGCTCATCGATTGAATTATTATTTGTTTTTAAGCGAAATCTGGCTTGATACATTCCGGATGTTTGTTCTGTACTGTATGGACCATATTCCAAATATCCCGGTGTGGTTTGGTCTTGTTCGGCCATCAAATAATATTCGTTACTGGCGTTTTTGTCATATATCGATGTCCCGATTTGGCTAAAACCATATTCTGCTTCGTACACCCAATTGTATCCCGGGTGTGGTTCCACTACTTTTTGAAAATCGTTTGCGCAATTATCGGTATCGATCGTGCTGTCAATGCGAGCAATTGATTGACCAACTGCCACCCCGCTGTGCGGCGTGATTCCGCTCATGTTTCCTCCTTCAAAAACCACTGCATCGATAACAATATCATTATTGTCCAACAATAATGCTTCATCACCTGTATTGGTAAAACTCAACGATCCGCTCGACCAACTTTCATATTTTTTCATATTCGGTGTATCTGAAAAATCAGATACGTCATCGTCATCTGTATCAATTTCCGTATCGGGATATTTTCCGTACAAGTCATAAAATCCAATGGCGTTCTTGGCCACCACCAAACTGTTTTGTGGTTTTATTACTGTCCCTTCCGGGAATTGATACATTCCTTCATTTCCTCCTTGAGTTTCCTCGTCACCGATTTTGTAATTTGACAAATCAACCGAATTTTCGCTAGGATTATATATTTCAATCCACTCTTCCAAACTATCAGTTCCGATTGTATCGTAATATACTTCAGATATTAACAAATGATCAGTAGCAGCATTTATTTTATTGGGGCGAACAATAAAATAAAACATGCTCATTATTAAACAAATACTTCCGATAATTTTCCTCTTTTTCATACCGTCCCTCTTTTTATAAATATTTGTCTCTAAGTTTACTGTTCATGAATTAACGTTGTCTTAACCGGCTTTTAAATAAGTATTAAAAAATTATTTCGTAGGGATTTATGAAATATTTTTTAAAAATAAAAAATTCTTGCGATTTCACTTGGATATTGGATATTGAAAATTGATTCTTGCTTTCGTTTGAAATTTGAAATTTCTTGCGATTAAATTGCATATTGCATATTGCATCTTGCATATTATTAAGGATGAGATTCCCGATACAGAATATTCGCTTCGCTCATGTTTTTTCGGGTATGACAAGATATGTTTTGTTCAATTTCATCCTGTGATTAAATTGCATATTGGATATTGATCCTTGATTATTGTCTATTATGTTTGAAATTTGGAATTTGAGATTTGGGATTTCTTGCTTGTTACGAATGAGATACCCGATAAAGAATATTCGCTTCGCTCATGTCTTTTCGGGTATGACAAGATATGTTTTGTTCAATTTCATCCTGTGATTAAATTGCATATTGGATATTGATCCTTGATTATTGTTTTCTGTTTGGCATTTGAAATTTCTTGCGATTTCCATTGGATATCGGATATTGAACTTGATTATTGTTTTTTACCCTCTCATTGCATATTGCATATTGGATATTGATCCTTGATTATTGTTTTCTGTTTGGCATTTGGGATTTCTTGCGCTTTCACTTGGATATTGATCATTGTATATTGTTTGCAATCTCAAAAAAACACCGATATTTTTTACTGGTGTTTGTTATTAAGAATAAAAATCAAGGGCTCTAAGTGTCGCCCACCTTAAATTTAACGATGGCGCTTAGTAGCCCTTAATAGAACCTCCGTAACATCCTTAACATCCGAGACAAAGCTTGGAGGCTAGGGATTGTCATATGAAGGCCAATGCCTTTTGATAGCTCCACACATTCTATTAAAGCGGCTCTCAACCATCCTTCTGTTAATCATATCACCTGCCGATATTTGAAAATTGGTTCAAAAAACCTGCCGACTAAACTAAATTATGTTTAATATGCTTTTTCAAATACCACGGGCGATATGATTAACCACTCAAATGGCCGGGTAGTGTGGTACCCATTCACCGAACAGTTGAGATTCTAAAAACCAAATTTTTGTTTTGATTTTTATGACAACAACTTGTCTGTATCCTTAAATATATAGATGAGGATGACTCGTTATTATCTATTAGCCTATAAATAGACTAATTTTGGTTTTTAGAATCTCGCCTGTTTGGCTGTGGGTCAAATGCTAGTCAAATAAAATTTTTTGTTTTTCATTTGTTTTTGATGTTATTTATTTTATTATCTTTTTTTGCATTAAGCATCCTTGAGCGTGTACCTATATTTATAAAAATGTTGTAGGTCGCTCGTAATACTTTTTTCTAAAAAAGAATTGAGTCTTACTTTTTTTGTTTTTAAATAATTTTTTTAATTTGCCAATCACCTTTTTTAGGTTTTCATATCAGTGTAGCAAAGAAATATAAAAGCGTCAAATGTCTGTCACAAAAACCGTCCAATTATTGTGATCAAAATGCTCTTTAAAATTAGTTAATTAAAATTATTAACAAACATGCTAAAATGACATATTTGATATTTTTTTTACACTTATTACAATAAATAAAACAAAAATTACTTGGGGGGTAAAAATAATGTGTATGAGTTTTTATGAAATGTATCAAGATTTTGTTCGAAAAAATATGGTGGAATATCATTCCACTACTGACGAAAACAAAAAAATTCAAATCATTGCCAATATCATGGAAATGAAACATGATTTGATCGAATTTGGAAACGAACAAAGAAGATTAGCTGACATTTTACAAGAAATTAAGGAAATTTCTCAAAAAACAATTAGGCGATGTTAGCCGAAAAATTTTTCCAGACAATGTTCTGGATTTTTTATATTTTTTATTAGTGATAAGAAATATTGTTTATATGACAAAAAATATTTTATGTCTGAAATAAATAAATTTATAAAGATGAAAACACTCCAATAACACTATTGTTAAAAATAAAGCCGTTGACCATATTATATATTCTTGGTAACATAAAAATACATATTGTCTAAAAGTTTTATTATCATATAAAAAGACGAAATTGCAAATTATGTACGCCAATTCGTCTGTACTATTATTTATCAAAGCCTCTTAAACACCCTGGAACAAATCAAAAAAAGTTCCCTTTATTATGAGGAGATATTTTTATGGCAAAAAAAATTAATCCACCCGGACCATCCAAAACCAAACGTGTATATTATGGAGATCAGCGGCAATGGGTGGATGTACCGGATCTAAACACCATTCAAATTAATTCTTATGAATGGTTTTTTCGCGAAGGATTAAAAGAATTGTTTGATGAGATTACGCCGATTGATGATTTTACCGGCAAAACTCTCTCTCTTCAATTTGGTGATTATTATTTAGACGAACCCAAACACGACGAAGCCACTTGCCGCGAACGCAATTTTACCTACAAATCATCTTTGCGTTGCCAAGTTTCTCTCATTAACAAAGAGACTGGTGAAATCAAAGAACAGGAAGTTTTTATGGGTGATTTTCCGTTAATGACTCACGCTGGCAGTTTTATTATCAATGGTATTGAAAGAGTATTGGTATCTCAAATCATTCGTTCCCCGGGCGTCTTGTTTACTTCCGAAAGAACAGCCGGTCGCGACTACTATGGTGCCAAAATCATTCCTGATCGAGGTGCTTGGCTGGAAGTCGAAACCAACAACAAAAATATCGTTTATGTAAAGATCGATCGCAAACGCAAAATTCCGGTTACCACTTTATTGCGTGCCTTTGGTATGTCCAATGACCAAGATATTATTGATGCTTTTGCTGATGTCAATATCAATGAAGATCGCAACTATATCAAAGCTACTCTTGCCAAAGACCCGGCTGACAATCGTGAAGAAGGTTTATTGGAAGTTTACAAACGTATCCGTCCCGGCGACTTAGCCAATGTAGAAAATGCGGAAAATTTAATTGAAGACATGTTCTTCAATTATCGCCGCTATGATTTTGGTAAAGTCGGCCGCTACAAAATTAATCAACGTTTGAGTCTTGATACTCCCAACAACCGCAAATTCCGTACCATTACCCTGAATGATTTAGTGTTGGTTGTCAAAGAAGTTATCAAATTAAACAACAGTAACGGTCCTGCCGATGACATCGACAATCTAAAAAACCGCCGCATTCGGTGCGTCGGTGAGTTAGCCCAAAAAGCTCTTCGTGTTGGTTTACTTCGTATGGAAAGAATTGTCAAAGATCGCATGAGTGTTTCTGATATTAACACTGTTACTCCTTCTGCTCTTATCAATGTCCGCCCGCTGACCGCTGCCTTGCAAGAATTCTTTGCCAGTTCTCAACATTCTCAATTTATGGATCAAACCAATCCATTATCCGAATTGGAACACAAACGCCGCGTTTCTGCCATGGGTCCCGGTGGTCTTTCTCGTGAACGTGCCGGCTTTGAAGTACGCGACGTTCATCACTCTCATTATGGTCGTCTTTGTCCGATTCAAACTCCTGAAGGTTCCAATATTGGTTTGGTAAATCACTTGGCTGTTTATGGTACTGTCAATGAATATGGATTTATTGAAACACCTTATCATCCGGTCCGAAAAACAGTCGTCAATCAACCTAACCAAACCGTTAATCAAATTTTATTTGAAGATATCAAAGATCCGAAAACCAAGAAAATAATCGCCAATAAAGGTGATGAAATTACCTCCGATTTAGCCAAAAAAATTGCCAAATTGGATTTGGAAAATATAAATATCCGACCGCAAGTTTTGCCGGAAGTGGTCTATATGGATGCCGGTGAAGAAGAAAAACACGTTATCGCTCAAGCCGACACCAAACTTGATGAAAACAATCGCTTCATTGATGATGAAATTCCTTCGCGTGACAAAGGTGACCCACATATTATGCCGGTTGAATTGATTGACTACATCAGTGTTTCCCCCAAACAAATATTTTCTTTGGCGACCACTTTGATCCCTTTTGTAGAAAATGACGATGGTAATCGTGCTTTGATGGGTTCAAACATGTTACGTCAAGCTGTTAGTTTGGTCAAACCGCAAGCTCCGGTTGTGGGCACTGGTATGGAAGAAAAAGCCGCGCTCGATTCTCGCGAAATTATTGTTGCTGCCAAAGACGGTGAAGTAACCAGTGCTACCGGCAGTCAAATAGTTGTTCGCTACAAAGGTGACAATGAAGACACGGTGTACAATTTGCGCAAATATATCAAATCCAACCAAGGTACCTGTATCAACCAGCACGTCATGTGTGAACGGGGGCAAAAAGTCAAAAAAGGTGAATTACTCGCTGACGGTACCGCTTGTGAAAATGGCGAATTGGCCTTGGGTCAAAATATTACCGTTGCCTTTGTTGTTTGGGGCGGTTACAACTATGAAGATGCTATTATCATTTCGGAAAAATTGGTCCATGATGATCGCTATACTTCCATTCACATCGAAAACCATTTGCTCGAAGTGCGTGAGACCAAACTAGGTCCCGAAGTCGTTACTCGCGACATTCCCAATGTCGGTGAAGAAGCATTAAAAAATCTTGATGCCGATGGTATCATCCGTTTGGGCGCCGAAGTCACTACCGGTGACATTTTGGTCGGTAAGATTACCCCCAAAGGTGAAACCGAGTTAACTGCCGAAGAAAAATTATTACGGGCAATTTTTGGTGAAAAAGCTCGTGATGTCAAAGATACTTCCCTCCGACTACCACATGGTGAAAGAGGCAAAGTAGTAAACATCAAAGTCTTTACGCGCGATAAAGGTGACGAATTGCCTACCGGTGTTACCAAAGCCATCGAAGTTTCAGTCGCTCAAATGCGTAAAGTCATGGTTGGTGATAAAATGGCTGGTCGTCACGGCAATAAGGGTGTTATTTCTCGTATCCTACCAGTTGAAGATATGCCATACCTGCCCGATGGTACTCCGGTTGATATTATTCTCAATCCTTTGGGTGTCGTCTCTCGTATGAACCTGGGTCAAGTACTGGAAACTCATCTGGGTTGGGCTGCCGCCAAAAATAATTTTAAAGTAGCTTGTCCGGTTTTTGAAGGCGCTCGTTGGAAAGATATTCAAGAAGAATTAGTCAAAGCTGGCCTACCGGAAACGGGCAAAATCGACCTGTATGATGGCCGCACCGGTGAAAAATTTGACCAAAAAGTTACCGTCGGCAAAATCTATATGATGAAGTTGCATCACTTGGTTGAAGATAAAGTGCATGCTCGTTCCATCGGTCCATATTCCATGATCACTCAACAACCGCTTGGTGGTAAAGCTCAGTTTGGCGGACAACGTTTTGGTGAAATGGAAGTATGGGCACTCTACGCCTATGGCGCCGCCCACACTCTACAAGAGATGATTACTCTCAAATCCGATGATGTGGTCGGCCGCTCCAAAGCATATGAATCGATTATCAAAGGAGAAGATATCAAAAAACCGGCTGTTCCCGAATCATTTAACGTCTTGATTCGTGAATTGCAAGGTCTTGGATTGAAGCTGGATATTCTTGACTCCGACAATGCTCCGATAAATTTATTTCAGAAAAAAAATAATCCTAAAAAATAAATTCTCTTTTGTTTGATTTTGCATTTTTGCCAAAATCATCCCCAATAAAAAATATTTACTCTCATAATTTTTTTTCAAATCACTATGGACGACGCCAACAAAACAACTACCAAAAATTTCTCCCAACGTGATTTTGACCGCATCAAAATTTCTGTCGCTTCACCGGAAGATATTTTGGCTTGGTCTTATGGAGAAATTCTCAAACCGGAAACCATCAATTATCGCACTCAGAAACCGGAAAAAGATGGTTTGTTTGCCGAAAACATTTTTGGTCCGAGCAAGGACTGGGAATGTTATTGCGGTAAATACAAGAAAATCCGCTATCGTGGCATAGTCTGCGATAAATGCGGTGTTGAAGTTACCCGTTCGGTTGTTCGTCGTCAACGCATGGGTCATATTTCTTTGGCTGTACCGGTAGCTCATATTTGGTATCTACGTGGTTCGCCCTCCCTTTTGGGATTATTGCTTGGTTTGACCAGCCGCAATCTTGAAAAAGTAATATACTTTGCTGCCTATATCATTACCGATGTCAACGAACAAATCCGCCAAGAAGTATTGGATAAAATCAATACCGAATATTTGCAGTATCAAAAACAGATCAAGAAAGAACTTGATAAAAAACTAGATGATCTAAATCAAGCCAAAACCCAAGCTTTGTCGCAAGCCAACAAAGATCAACAAAAAGACATTGCTTCTCATTATGACAAAGAAATCACCAAGACCAAACAACAAGCTGCCAAAAAAATTGACCAACTCAAAAACACTTACAACAAGTCATTGGAGGAAATTGGCAAACTGGCTCCCAATCAGATTATTTCTGAAAGCAAATATCGCACAATTTCTTTGCGTTATGGTCAGATTATCAAAGCTGGCATTGGCGCCGAAGCTATGTACGAACTTTTATCTCGCATCAATTTGGAAGAATCGATTGCGGTTATCGATGAAGAACTAAAGACCGCTTCTTCTCAACGTCGCCGCAAACTTCTCAAAAAAATGCGCTTGTTAAAAAACCTCAAAAACTCTCACATTCGTCCCGAATGGATGATCTTAAAACAATTGCCGGTTATCCCGCCGGATCTTCGTCCCATGGTCCAGCTTGATGGTGGCCGTTTTGCTTCTTCTGATCTCAATGATCTATACCGTCGGGTCATCAACCGCAACAATCGTTTGAAAAAATTAATCGAACTTGGTGCGCCGGAAATCATTTGCCGCAACGAAAAACGTATGATGCAGGAAGCGATTGACGCTTTAATCGACAATACTCCACGTCGCGGCAAAAGTGCTGTTCTCACCTCCAACCGTCGCAAATACAAATCCTTGTCCGACATGCTCAAAGGTAAGCAAGGTCGTTTCCGTCAAAATTTGCTGGGAAAACGTGTTGATTACTCCGGTCGCTCGGTTATTGCTGTTGGTCCCGATTTGGCTTTGGATCAATGTGGTTTGCCCAAAAAGATTGCTCTAGAATTATTTAAGCCTTATGTCATTCATGGTTTGATCGAACAAGGTTTTGCCCACAACATCAAAAATGCCGGTAAAATCATCGAACGCAAGAGTCCGGAAGTTTGGGATATTCTGGAAGAAGCGGTCAAAAATTCTCATGTCCTACTCAATCGTGCTCCGACTTTGCATCGCTTGGGTATTCAAGCCTTCCGTCCGGTTTTAATCGAAGGTAAAGCCATTCAAATTCACCCTCTAGTGTGTCCCGCCTACAACGCCGATTTCGATGGAGATCAGATGGCCGTTCATCTTCCGTTGTCCAGTATGGCTCAAAATGAAGCGCGCAATATTATGTCTTCTTGTAAAAACTTGCTCAAACCGGCCGATGGCGAACCGATTGTTGCTCCCGGTCAAGATATTGTTTTGGGTAGTTATTATCTCACTTTGGTTATTGCCGGCCGGCCTGGCGAAGGCAAAGCATATTCTTCCATTGATGAAGCTATCACCGCCTATTCCGCCAATTATTTGGACCTGCATTCCATGGTCAAGATCAAAGTCAACGATCAAATCATGGAAACAACCATTGGTCGCATTATTTTCAATAGTATTGTTCCCTCCGAATTAGGATTCAAAAATGAAACTTTTGTCAAAGGTAATTTGGAAAAATTAATCAGCGAATGTTTTGAAAAAGTTGGTATCGAAAAAACTGCCATTTTTGTTGATCAACTCAAAGCTTTGGGCTTCTTCTATGCGACTCGTTCTGGTATTACCTTTTGTGTGGATGATATCAAAGTGCCTGAAGAAAAAGCCGAATTACTCAAAGCTACCGAAGACAAAGTCAACGAATCACTCGAGCAATATTACATTGGTTTGATTACCAAACAAGAACACAAACGCACATTGATTGAAAGTTGGTTGGGTTGTGTCAATCAACTCAATGATTTAATCAAAAGCAAAATGGATCCGGAAAATCCGTTGCATGCTTGTATTATTTCCAAAGCCCGCGGTAATATTTCTCAATATGGTCAGATGACCGGTTTGAAAGGTTTGGTATCCAGTCCATCGGGTGACACGATCGATTTGCCGGTCAAATCAAATTTCTCTGAAGGACTATCCGAACTTGAATACTTTATTTCCACTCATGGTTCCCGAAAAGGTAAAACCGATACTGCTCTTCGTACCGCTGACGCCGGATACTTGACTCGTCGTTTGGTTGATGTGGCGCAAGACATCATCACCACTGCCGACGATTGTGGTGCCGATCATGGTATTGTTTACTATCGTCATGAATGGGAAAAAGATCCGGCTGAATTTACCAAAAAATTAGTCGGCCGTTATCCGGTCAAAAACATCACTTCCGGCAAAAAAGCCCTGGCTTCAACCGATCAAATCATTACTCAAGATATCGCCGACGCCTTGGTCAATGATCCCAAATTAGCGGAAATCGAATTACGCTCCACTCTGTACTGTCAAAATGTTTGGGGTACTTGTTGCAAATGTTACGGTATGGATTTGGGTCAAGGTGATTTGGTCAAAAATGGCGTCGCTGTTGGTATTATTGCCGCTCAATCCATTGGTGAACCCGGTACTCAATTATCTATGAGAACATTCCACACCGGTGGTGTGGCTTCCGCTGCTGATATTACCCAAGGTCTGCCGCGTGTGGAAGAATTATTTGAAGCTCGTATTCCTCACAATCCGGCTATCTTGGCTGATCTTGGTGGTAAAGTATCAATTTCGGAAAAAAATAATGAGTTAGTGGTCACTGTTACTTCCAACAAAATTCCCGAAGAAGAATATATTTTCACCAAAGATTCTACGATGAAAGTACAAAATGGTGAAAAAGTGTCCGACAACCAAATTATTTGTGTCTTGCCTGATCAAACCGAAATCCGAGCCATTTATCGCGGCCAAATTCAAATCAACGGCAATAAGATTTCCATCAAACACCCGCAAAAAATTTCCAAAGACTTCATTATTCCGGTCAATTATTCATTGCTAGTCCAAGAAGGTGATATGATCGAACGTGGTGATGCTTTGACTGAAGGCCACTTCAATTTATCGGAATTATTAACCTACAAAAATGATTTGGCTGTCAAAAAATATCTGATTTCCGAAATTCAAAAGACATACATGTTCGTCGGTAGTACTATCCACGACAAACATTTGGAAATTATTGTTCGTCAAATGTTTTCCAAAGTCCGTATCACCGATCCGCAAGATTCCGAATACTTGCCACGTGAAATTGTTGACCTCAATGAATTAAGCAAAGTAAATAGCAAACTAGCCGAACAAGGCCAGAAAATTGCTTTGCACGAACCAATTGTTATGGGTATCACCAAAGTTTCCTTAAAAACCGAGAGTTTCTTATCGGCCGCTTCCTTCCAAGAAACCACTTCTGTTTTGATGAATGCCGCTATCAAAGGTAAAGTTGACTATTTGCGCGGCCTCAAAGAAAATACTATTATTGGTAAATTGATTCCGGTTGGTACTGGTTTTTCTCCTGAACGTTACGAAAAAATTATTCGCGATATCTCCCATTAATATTTTTTCTGCATTTTTTTCAAAACGGATTACAAAAAATGTAGTCCGTTTTTTGTTTGCCGATGCATGGCAATAATTGGACAGATATCTATTTTGTAGTACAATCAATTAAGTAACATATTTTTCAAAACAATATTTGTGATTGATTTTTAATCAAGCTCTATTTGACTTGATATTGGTTTATATGTTAAATTAATATAGCGTAACCATAATTCATCAAAATATTTTTTTCGTATATTTATTATTTTTTCTATTACATTCAACATGCCTACTATCAATCAACTGCTAAAAACCAAGACCAAACGACAAGCCAAAGTCAAAAAATCCAAATCACCTGCGCTCGGGCATGGTTTTAATTCTTTGAAAAATAATTACAGCAATTACAATAGTCCCCTCAAACGCGGCGTTTGTCTCAAGGTTCATACCATGACTCCCAAAAAACCAAACTCCGCTCTTCGTAAAGTGGCTCGTGTTCGTTTGTCTAATGGAGATGAAGTTACTGCTTACATTCCTGGTGAAGGACATAATTTGCAAGAGCACTCTATCGTTGTTCTGCGTGGTGGTCGTGTTAAAGATTTACCCGGTGTTCGTTATCATATTGTCCGTGGTGTATTGGATACTGGTGGAGTTGCCGATCGCAAGCAATCTCGTTCCAAATATGGCGCCAAACGCCCCAAGGCCTAATCTTTTCAAAACAGATTATTTTACAAAATATTTTCAAGTTTAATAAAGTCTCGTAATTTTTGAATTGCATATTACATATTGATCATTGAAAATTGTTACTTGTTACTTACTTCTTATTTATTAATACTTACAAAATGCCTCGCCGTAAACGTGTTTACAACAAAAATCGCACCACTGATTCAAAATACAACAGTATACTTGTTGGCCGCATGATCCAAATGATTATGTGGAAAGGCAAGAAAACTCTTGCTGCCAAATTGATCAACAATGCTATCGACGAATTGGCCGACAAATCCAAAAAAGAACCGATGGAAGCTCTTGAATTGGCCATCAAAAATGTTTCACCGATGGTGGAGCTCAAAGCACGTCGCATTGGTGGCGCCAATTATCAAGTACCGGTTGAGGTCAAATCCGATCGAGCCGTTACTCTCGCTTTGCGTTGGTTGATCGCTTCCGCCCGTGACAAAAAAGGCAAATCTTTCGATAAATTATTAGCTGGTGAGTTGCTTGATGCTATCAATATGACCGGCGCCGCTATCAAAAAGAAAGAAGAAACTCATCGCATGGCTGAAGCCAACAAAGCCTTTGCTTATCTGGCTCGCTACTAATTATTTTTTATCCCATTTTACGCATTAGTTCATCACAATTACTTTTTCTACAATCAAACTTTTATATAGAAAATTCATAGATCTTCTATGATTTTTCTTCATTTATTCGGTAAATAATAAACAAACAAATGAGAGAATATGCATTGGACAAAGTACGCAACATTGGCACGATTGCTCACATCGATGCCGGCAAAACTACCGTGACGGAAGGTATTTTGTATAATACCGGCCGCATCCACAAAATTGGTGCCGTTCACGAAGGCGAAACTCAAATGGACTGGATGGAACAAGAAAAAGAACGCGGCATCACCATTACCTCCGCCGCTACCACATGTTTTTGGAAACAACATCGTATCAATGTTATTGACACTCCCGGCCACGTCGATTTTACCGCCGAAGTTGAGCGTTCCTTGCGCGTCCTGGATGGTGCCGTCGTTATTTTTGACGGCAAGATGGGCGTCGAACCTCAATCCGAGACTGTTTGGCGTCAGGCTGACAAATATCACGTTCCTCGTATGTGTTTTGTTAATAAAATCAATCAAACCGGCGGTGATTTCTATAAATCACTTGAATCGATTCGTCAAAGACTTTCTTCCAATGCCTATCCCATCCACTTACCGATTGGCTTCGAAAAAGATATCTGCGGCGTGGTTGATATTGTAGAAATGAAAGCCTATACCTATCAAGAATATAATGACAAAGAGCTAACCGAAGGTGAAGTTCCGGCCGATATGCTCGACAAAGTTCAACAATACCGCAATGAGTTACTCGAAAAAGTCGTTGAAGCCGACGATGCGCTTATGGAAAAATATTTAAACGGTGCCGAGCTAACTTTGGAAGAATTCAAACTAGCAATTCGCAAAAGTGTTCTCAAAGGTGATTTCTTTGCAATCATGGGTGGCGATGGCCGCGGTGTTGTTGTTCAAAAATTACTTGATGCCATTATCGACTATTTACCCAGCCCATTGGACAAACCACCGGTTATCGCTCATGTACCTGATTCTGATGAAGAATTATTAATTTCTCCCAGCGACGAAGACATGTTTGTTGCCTTGGCTTTCAAAGTTACCACCGATCCGTATGTTGGCCGTTTGACTTTTGTTCGCGTCTATACCGGTGTTCTCAAATCCGGTAGTTATGTCTTAAATGCCAGCACTGGTGAAAAAGAACGCATCGGTCGTTTGGTGCGTATGCATGCCAATGATCGTGAAGAAATCGACGCCATTTATTCCGGTGATATTGCCGCTGTTGTTGGTTTAAAAAAGACCACCACCGGTGACACATTATGTGACGAGAAACGTCCGCTGCAACTTGAAAATATCACTTTCCCCGAACCGGTAATCCGTGTGGCTATCGAACCAAAAACCAAAGCCGATCAAGAAAAATTAGGTATTGGTTTGCAAAAACTGGCCGAAGAAGATCCAACTTTCCAAGTCAAAACTGATGAAGAAACCGGTCAAACCATTATTGCCGGTATGGGCGAATTACATTTGGAAATTATTGTTGATCGTTTGAAACGTGAATTCAAAGTGGAAAGCAACGTCGGTGCTCCGCAAGTCGCCTTCCGCGAAACTATCCGCGAGTCAGTCGAACAAGAAGGAAAATTCGTCCGTCAATCCGGTGGACGTGGTCAGTACGGACATGTTTATCTTCGCTTGGAACCTCAGGAAGCTGGCAAGGGATTTGAATTTGTTGATGAAGTAGTCGGTGGTGTAGTGCCTCGTGAATATATTCCGGCCGTTGGTAAAGGTGTCAAGGAAGCTTGTGATCGCGGTGTTATTGCCGGTTATCCGTTGGTTGATGTCAAAGTCACCATCTATGACGGTTCATATCATGACGTTGATTCGTCTGAGATGGCCTTCAAAGTGGCTGGGTCTATGGCCTTGCAAGCCGGTGTCAAACGCGCCAAACCGGTCATCCTCGAACCAATCATGCATGTTGAAGTTGTTACTCCCGAAGAATTCATGGGCGACGTCATGGGCGATCTCAATTCCAAACGTGCTAATATTGAAAAAATGGAAGATCGCGCTCAGGCCAAAGTTATTTCCGCCAAGGTTCCACTTTCGGAAATGTTTGGTTATGCCACTTCTTTGCGCTCTATGACTCAAGGTCGCGCCATGTTTACCATGGAACCTTCTCATTACGCCGAAGTACCCGGCAATATTGCTCAAGAAATTATTGCCAAACGCAATCCGGGCAACAAAGAAGAAAAATAACATTTCGTCATATTGTTACCGTAGGGACAGATTTGAAAACCTGTCCCTACCCAACATATATATTTTAATTCCTCAAAAAACCATCACCTGTTTAAAAAACCTTGAATTTATTCCCCAAAAAAACACCATCGCCACATTTCAACATCCGATTTATTTAATTTTTAACCACCATACCGTCATCACACGTAGGGACAGGTTTCAAACCTGTCCCTACCCAACAAATATATTTTTAATATAAAAAAACCGTCACATGTCTAAAAAAACTCTATTTCTCCATAGAAAAAACCAAAACGTTAACCTGACGTTCTGGTTTTATTTTATTTTTCAATAGCACAGCTTAGGAAGAGTAACATAATCTCCCGATTCTTCTTTTGGAAAAAACGGACGTTGCCCCTCCCACCTAAAAGCATCTTTACCTTTGAATTGATGCTTTTTTTGCACAGCTAACGCGATTTTCACGGGAGCCGTGCTTACACCGGTCCAGCTATAAGGCCATTCAACCTCGACCTGAAAAGTGCTGGCTAAATCTTTCCAGGCTTCATTTATGTTTCCTTTTGAAGATTTACGCTGAGCGTACTCAACGTCATCTTCAACTTGATAACCGATCCCGAGTCTCCAGGCAATATCAACAAGCCACCCGATGGCGTTGTAAACATTGCTTTTCATCCACATTTTATATTCCCGGAAAAATTTTTGTTTTTCCATTAACGGACCGCCGGGAATATTCCCTATTTCTATATATTCGGTCGTGTCTCTTCTTGCACCACGACCTGCCTGATGAGTGGAACTTTCTTCGATGCAAGCCCACTCAATTTTTTCCGGGTCTAATTCGACAGTTGTTGTCCTATCAAACCCGGTAGTTCCACAAACCGTAGATCTGTTGTCATTATCGGACACGATGACAAAAGAACCTTTTTCTTTTTCTTTTATATTTAACCAGGCGACCATACCATAACGGCCACCATTGGCAATTCCATCATGTCCAGACCTAGAGTCATGGACAATTACAATAATTTTCCCATTTTTTTCTCTGAATTCTGGATTCTTGTATTTCATATTATTTCCTCCTTTGCGAAAGCGAGCCACGCTGGGTCCCGACTTATAACGCATCTGCTACTTTTTGATCTCCAGCCCGGACTTTAGCAGATTAAGTCCATAACCTTCTTCTAGAGGAGTAAATCTCCTCAATAGGCCAAGGCTGGAAATTTTTTGCCTTGAAGGCAATATTCTGATTGGTTAAAATAAACAATCAAAACATTACCTTCAGCAAAATGTTTTTTAAAGAAGAAAAAAACTATCTAATTTTTTAATTTTCCATTTTGGTTTTTATTTTCCCAAACAACAAACCCATAGTATCATAATAATAATAATATGTCAACAAGCAATTTTATAAAAACTGCCTATCAATCATATATTTAATTATTAATTTTACTTTGCGATTCCATTGCATATTGCATATTGGATCTTGATTATTGTTACGGATAAGATCCCCGCATAAAGCGGGGATGACACAATGAGTTACTATTTAACTTCTTCCTTGCGATTTCAATTGGATATTGGATATTGATCCTTTGCGATTCCATTGCCTATTGCATATTGATCCTTGAAAATTTAAAATAAATTTTGCATTCCGAAATTCTTATGCTAATATATAAACATAACCTAACAATTCGCATCTAAATTTAGCATTCGCACTTTTGCCAAAAACAAGTTATTTGACTTGTATATTATTTATATGCTAAATTTAGATAGCGTTTAGCAAATTCCAAATCTCAAATTCCAAATCCCAAACATCACAATTAAATACTTTTTTGTCTAAAATCTGAGCTTTGTTTGAAATTTGAGATTTGAGATTTGAAATTTTTAAAGATACTTTTATTTAAAGCTACATTTATTAATTTAAGGAGAAAGCTATGTCAGACCAAAAATTTGATCGTGGCAAACCGCACTTGAATGTCGGTACAATCGGTCACGTCGATCATGGAAAAACTACTCTAACTGCCGCTATCACTATGGTACTGGACAAAAAAGGTGATGGCTATGGTGCGCGCGTCGAAGCGTATGACCAAATCGACAACGCTCCCGAAGAAAGAGAACGCGGTATCACTATCGCTACTCACCATTCTGAATACTGGACACCCAAACGTCACTATGCGCACGTTGACTGTCCCGGTCATGCTGATTACATTAAGAACATGATTACCGGTGCCGCTCAGATGGATGCCGCCATTTTGGTAGTATCCGCTGCTGATGGTCCTATGCCTCAAACTCGTGAACACATTTTGTTAGCCAACCAAGTAAATGTTCCTTATATCATTGTTTTCTTAAACAAAATTGATATGGTGGACGATCCTGAATTGGTAGATTTAGTGGAAGTTGAAATTCGTGAACTTCTTTCCAAACATGGTTTTGATGGTGACAATGCCCCTATTATCAAAGGTTCCGCTCTCAAAGCTACCGAAGATCCTTCCAATGCTGAATATTCTCAACCAATCATTGATTTGGTAAATACTTTGGACACCTACATTCCTGATCCAAAACGTGAAATCGACAAACCATTCTTAATGCCGGTTGAAGATATTTTCTCTATCGAAGGTCGCGGCACTGTCGCTACCGGTCGTATTGATCGTGGCGTTATCAAATTAAATGACGAAATTGAAATTGTTGGTATCAAAGACACTACCAAAACCGTTGTAACCGGTATCGAAATGTTCAACAAACAATTGGATCAAGGTCAAGCCGGTGATAATGCTGGTTTGCTCTTGCGCGGTGTCAAACGTGAAGACATTATTCGCGGTCAAGTGTTGGCTGCCACCGGTTCTATCAAACCACACACCGAATTTGAAGCCGAAGTCTATGTTTTGAGCAAAGAAGAAGGTGGTCGTCACACTCCATTCTTCAAGGGATACAAGCCACAATTCTACATCCGCACTACCGATGTTACCGGTGATGTTGAATTACCTGAAGGTACTGAGATGGTTATGCCTGGTGACACTGTTAACCTCAAAGTTAAATTGATTGCTCCTATCGCACTTGAAGATAATTCCAAGTTTGCTATTCGTGAAGGTGGTCGTACTGTTGGCGCAGGTGTTGTTACCAAAATTATTGCCTAGCTTTTAGGCTCTGACTTAGAAGGAGTAAGTATTCTTACTCCTTCCAGTTAGACTCACTAAAAATTATTCGCAATTTGTATTCATAAATTTAATTAGCCATTATGTCCAAAACCGAAGCAGCCAAACAACGTATTCGCATCAAGATCAAAGCCTATGATCATCGTGTGATTGACAACTCAGCCAAACAAATCATCGAAACAGCCAAACGTACCGGCGCTCAAATCAATGGGCCTATTCCTCTGCCGGTTGAAAAGTCAAATTACACCGTTTTACGTTCTACTTTTATTGACAAAAAATCACGTGAACAATACGAAATGCGTGTTCACAAAAGACTAATTGATATTATCAATCCTTCACCCAAAACTCTTGATTCCCTTATGAACCTTTCTTTGCCGGCTGGTGTTGACGTTGAAATCAAAATGTAATTTATTTTCTGTAATATTTTTCTCGAATCTTTAATCAATTTATTTTTTTCTACCATGAAATATATCCTCGGCCAAAAAATTGGAATGACTCAGTATATCGATCAAAATGGCGAAGTATTTGGCGTCACCGTTTTAGAAGTTGGACCATGTCCGATTACTATGGTTCGTACTACTACTAACGATGTCAAATCAGCACAAATTGGTTTTGGCGTTGCCAAGAAAAACAACAAACCTCAAGCTGGCCACCTTAAATCAAAACCTATCAAACATCTACGTGAATTTCCTCTTAATGACACCAATGAATCTCTTTATCCATCCGACGGCGAAGTAAATGTTTCCATTCTTGATCAAAATTTTCCGGTAACCATCACCGGCATTTCCAAGGGAAAAGGTTTTCAAGGTACTGTCAAAAGACACAATTTCAAAATCGGTCCCAAGACACATGGTTCCAAAAACCACCGCAAACCCGGCTCTATCGGTAGTCGCTATCCACAAGGTGTTATCAAAGGTCGTCGTTTGCCCGGCCGTATGGGAAATGATCAAATTACTATCAAAAATTTAAAAATTGTCGAAATCGATCCGACCAAAAATATGTTAATTGTCAAAGGTAGTATTCCTGGTCAAAAAGGTCGTCTCCTGATTATTCGTCAATCATAATTTTTTAAAAAAAGTCTTCATTTACCAAAATAATATTTTACTTTCATGCCAAAAACTACCAAAAAATCCGTTGACAAAGAAAATATCGATCAAAATTTGGAAGTACCTGTTCTCAACAATTCTGCCAAAGTGTCTGACAAAATCGATATCACCCCATTTTTTCTCACTGAAGAAATTTCTGATGGATTTAATCAAAACTTTGTACATCAAATACTAATTAGTTATCTCGACAACCAACGTCAATCTACTGCCAAGACCAAAACTCGCAGTGAAGTTTCCGGTAGTGGCAAAAAGCCTTGGAAACAAAAAGGCACTGGTCGTGCTCGTCACGGTTCTCGTCGTTCTCCAATTTGGCGCGGCGGCGGTGTTTCCTTTGGTCCTACCGGTGAACAAAATTTTTCCAAAAACATTTCAACCAAAATGCAAAAAAAGGCAGTTCGTTACGCCTTGTTGGAAATGGTCAAAAACAACCGTGTAATTATTATCGATCAATTCAATCCTCAGATCAACAAAACCAAACAAGCTCGTGAATTCATCGAGCAATTTACTCCGGTTACCAATCTTTTGGTGGCTGTTGGCAAAGAAAGCTTGCCCATGCAGGTATTTCTTGGTAATCTAAATACTGTAACTGTCAAACTGGATTATCAAATCAGTGCTTTGGATTTATTCAAAGCAAACTCTCTTTTGTGCACCTTGGACTCTTTTCGAATTATACTCGAACGTATCAAACAATAATTTTTATATTCGATTTTATTATACAAATCTCATGACCAAAGTAATCTTGCTCAAACCGGTTATTACTGAAAAAGCTGTCGCTGGTACTGCCAATCGTTTCTACCAATTTTTTGTACGACCGGATGCCAATAAATTTCAAATCAAAGCAGCTGTTAGCCAAGCTTTTAAGGTCCAAGTAGAATCAGTACGCATCGTCAATGTTCAATCCAAAACCCGTCGTCGCGGTCGTTTTATTGGCTCATCTGCTTCTGCCAAAAAAGCCATTGTCAAACTTGCCAAAGACCAAAAAATCGAATTTTTCGAAAAATTATAATTAAGTTTATTACTTTTACCTCATATTTCTTACTTCTTATTTCTTACCATAATGCCTACCAAATCATACAAACCAACGACTCCCGGCCGCCGTCAAATGACAGTATTGGTTCATGACGAGATTACTACTGATCGTCCCTACAAAAAATTGACTTCTAGCCAATCCAAAACTGCCGGTCGCAACAATCGTGGTATTATTACTACTCGTCATCGTGGTGGTGGCGTCAAACGCAAATATCGTCAAATCGATTTCAAGCGTGACAAACGCAATATAGTTGGTATTGTTCAAACTATCGAATACGATCCCAATCGTTCTGCCAATATTGCTTTGGTTAGCTATATGGACGGCGAAAAAAGATATATTATTGCTCCTCAACATCTCAAGCCCGGTGATAAAATAGTCAGTGCTTCTAAAGCAGAATTAAATGTTGGTAATCATCTAGAATTGCAATATATCCCAACTGGATTCAATATTCACAATGTCGAACTAAGTCTTGGCAAAGGCGGACAAATAGTTCGATCGGCCGGTACATTCGCTCAAGTTCTTGGTCGCGATCATGACAAAATTCAAGTCAAGCTACCTTCTTCTGTTGTTATGCTAATCGACAAACGATGTACTGCCACTATTGGTGCTGTTTCCAATCCTGATCATTCCAATGTTACTATCGGCAAAGCCGGTCGTAGTCGTTGGTTGGGCAAAAGACCGGAAGTTCGCGGTAAAGCTATGAATCCGGTAGATCATCCGCACGGTGGTGGCGAAGGT
>DAIREY010000002.1:0-26102 GCA_036795335.1 Patescibacteria group bacterium | reverse complement strand
ATTGCATATTGAATCTTGAATATTATGGATATATCCTCTTCAACATTCGCGGAAATGGTATCGTTTCCCTCACATGCTTCGTGCCACACATCCATCCTACCAATCTTTCTAAACCAATACCATACCCACTATGCGGCACACTGCCATATTTTCGCAAATCCAAATACCACCTGTAATCATCAATCGGCAATTTTTCCTGCTGCATTCGTTCTAGCAACAAATCATAATTATCTTCTCTCTGCGATCCACCGATCACTTCTCCGTAACCTTCCGGCGCTATCAAATCATTATTAAGTACCAAGGCTGGATTGGCCGGATTGATTTTCATATAGAACGCTTTGATTTCTTTCGGCCATTTATCGACAAAAATCGGCACATCACTTTTGCTAGTCAAAATAGTCTCATCGTCTGCTCCCAAATCCTCGCCATATTTGATATCCGAACCATTTTCATTCAAATATTTGATCGTCTCATCATAACTCATTACTTTGAAATCATTATCCACTTTTTTCAACGCCTCCAAATCACGTTCCAGTATCGCTAGTTCCGTCTGACATTTTGCCAAAACTTGTCGTACGACATACCGAATATTTCCCTCCTGAATTTTCATGCTTTCCGCATGTTCCACAAAAGCCGCTTCAGCGTCCATCATCCAAAATTCCGTCAAATGCCGACGCGTCTTACTTTTCTCCGCTCGAAATACCGGTCCAAAATCAAAGCATCTCCCCACCGAAAAAATCGCTGCCTCAATATATAATTGGCCGGATTGTGTTAAGTATGCTTTTCCCTGATCAAAATAATCCAAATCAAACAGAGTGGTTGTTCCTTCGCATGCGTTCGGGGTCAAAATCGGCGCGTCAATTTTAATAAAACCTTCTTTGTTCAAATATTCATAAATAGCATTGATTACCACATTGCGCACACGTTGAATCGCCCATTGTTTCGGCGAACGAAGCCACAAATGTCGATTGGAAAGCAAAAAATCCGGCCCATGTTCCTTTTTTCCCAAAGGCCAATCTTCGGCGATATCAACGATTTTTATACCACTCATCTGCACCTCATACTCTTCTTTTTTGGGATGCTTGCTTACAACTCCGGTTATCTCCACCGAAGTTTCTATTGTTATTTTTTGTACATCTTTCCATATTTTATCATCCAATTCATCCTGGCTGGCAATCACTTGCCCAAAACCACTTCCGTCGCGCACTTGCACAAAAGCAATCTTGCCACTCGATCGCAAATTGTACACCCAACCTTTAATCAACACTTCCTCTCCAACACATTTATGCAAATCTTTTATCCACGTTTGTTCCATTTTTATTACTAATTATTGTTAAAAAATGCCGAAGGGGAGACTCGAACTCCCACAAGCGCAATGCTCACAACGTCCTGAACGTTGCGTGTCTACCAATTCCACCACTTCGGCACTCAAATATTTTTTACTTAGATATTTTTAAAAATAATCCTATGCGATTCGTTTGAAATTTGAAATTTGAGATTTGGAATTTCTTGCATATTGCATATTGATTATTACATATTATATTTGCAAATAAAAAAACCGTTCCTTTCGGTCCGGATTTAATTTTTTTCTATCAATAAAATCCAGACCTAAATCGCTCGGTTATTATTATTGCCATTATTTTTTGAAAAATATTTTTTCATAACAACTTAAAATTACCACCAAATACAAATACCTGCAACACAAAAACCGCCACCTTCACTTTTTAAATATTTTTTAACCAGTAATTCTAGTCCAATATTATATCTTTTATAATTTTTTTAATGAATAATATGTCTGCAATGGAATCTTATCCCTTTCCTTCCCCGCCAGTCTTATGAACAAAAAAATATCAAATAAAAATTTACAAATATTGCTCAATTCATTTATTAAAAACTTTATACAAAAAAATTTAATACAAAATAGATTATAATTATAATATAAACAACTTCTGTCATTAACTGTAAATACCCATGAAAACTACATTACAAAAAATATTCAAATGGTTCCTTTCCATATTTACAGTTGGATTATTAATTACTATTATCATAGTTTTAGTTTTTCCTCTCCATACCTCTCCGCCCAATCTGTCAAATTTCCCGGAATTATCCAAAAATGATCGAATTCTTGTTGTCGCCCCTCACGAGGATGACGAAATTCTCGGCACCGGCGGTCTTCTTCAAAAAGCCAGTAATCTTGGCTTACCAATCAAAGTTATTTTTTTAACCAATGGTGATGCCAACGAATTTGCTTTTATCAACTATCGACGCCGACCATGGCTTACTCCCACCATCAATAGAAATATGGGGCAAATTCGTCAAACCGAATCATCTACAATTTTAAATCAATTAGGAATACCCAAAAACAACATCGTTTTTTTGGGTTATCCGGATCGAGGCACTCTAGCAATTTGGCAAAATTATTGGCAAACCAAAAAACCATTTTATAACCTGGTTACCAACACCACCAGCGTCCCTTACGCCAATACCGTTGGCTATCAAAAACCATACACTGCCAAATCAATATACAATGATTTAAAAAATCAAATTACCGATTTCAAACCCACCAAAATTTTTGTCACCGGTCCCGCCGACAAACACCCCGACCATCAAGCCGCCTATCTCTTCACCAAATTAGTTATACTTACCAATCAACAAACATTATCCCAAAGCCAATTATTCACCTATCTCGTTCACTATGGCTTCTGGCCCGAACCTCAAGGAAAACATTTGTCCGGCTGGATCAATTTGCCAAAAAAACTACTAACCCAAAAAAAATATTGGCTATCATTAGAATTAAACGATCAACAAGTCCAAAACAAATTCAATTATATTGCTCAATACAAAACCCAAACCGCTGACAATTATTTTGACCTTATTAGTTATGCCAAAAAAAATGAATTATTTTGCACCGATTTCGCCGAAGAATTAAACCAAGAAAATTCAAATAATCAATCTACCAAAGATATAGTTTTCAATCAAAATAGCAACGGCTTGAAAATTATCATCAACCAAAACACTATCATCAACCAAATAACAACATATGATTTTTATCTGGACGGTTTTAGCTCCATCTCTGATTTTTCTATTATGCCGAAATTCCATTTGGTCCTGCAAAATAATCATTTATCTATCTATAATCAGAAAGAAAAAATCACCTCAAGCGATATAAAAATCGAAAACAACAATCATCAAATCTCTATTCTATTACCTTGGTCATTACTAGGCAATCCGGAAAAATTATTTGCCCAAACCACAACATCGATCAGCAACATCTCGCTTGCCAAATCAGAATGGAAAGTTCTTGATACTCAAAATCAAAATAAAAATACCCAATCATATTGATCAAGTATTTTAAAAAACAAATTATCACACTACACAAACCATAATATGTATCAAAAAATCTAATCTCTCAAGACTATTTATAATTCCCATCACCAATTGACAAACAAAAATTTTATTATTATATTCAACTTTAGAAACAAATAATTAAACTTAAGTTTATAATTCTATCTCATATTATCTCGTTGGATATTGAATATTAATCTTTGATACTTGTCTTTAATCCTCTGCGATTCGTTTGAAATTTGAGATTTGGAATTTTAATTGGATATTGGATATTGATCCTTGATCGTTGTTTCCTGTTTGAGATTTGGAATTTCTTGCGATTTCATTGCATATTGCATCTTGTGCCTTGCGTATTGTCGCGGATGAGATCCCCGCACAAGGCGGGGATGACAAGAATAGTTTTTGTTTAGTTTTACGCTGCGATTAAATTGCATATTGCATATTGCGTCTTGCATATTTTCAATGTTTGGAATTTCTTGCGCTTTCAATTGGATATTGGATATTGATCCTTGAAAATTGTCTTTGCGATTTCATTGCATATTGCATATTGCATATTGCATATTGTATCTTGCATATTGTTTATTGATTATTAAATATAAATCCCATGAATCTCAACCAATATACTCTCAAAGCGGCTGAAGCTATTCAATCAGCCCAAACTATTGCTCGAGAACACAAAAATCAACAAATCACACCCCTCCATTTGCTCCTCGCCCTACTCACCCAAACTGACGGATTGGTACCGGCAATTATTCAAAAATTAGATAATGATTTACCATCGATTATTACTCACATCGATCAACAAATTCAAAATCTACCCCAAATTTCCACCGGCGGCGGCCAATATTTATCATCAGATCTACAAACCATTTTCGATTCCGCTGATAGTCAGGCCAAAAATATGGGAGATGAGTTTACTTCCACCGAGCATTTATTGCTAGCCCTTGCCAACGATAAAAACACCAAAACACTTTTACCATTTTCCAGCGATCAAATTTTATCAACATTAAAAACCATTCGCGGTTCCCAAAAAGTTACCGACCAAAACCCCGAATCCAAATTTCAAGCTCTGGAAAAATTCACTCAGGATTTTACCGCCATGGCTCGCGACGGAGAAATTGATCCGGTCATCGGCCGTGACGAAGAAACTCGTCGCGTTATGCAAATTCTTTCTCGTCGCACCAAAAACAATCCGGTCTTGGTTGGTGAACCCGGTACCGGCAAAACCGCCATTGTCGAAGGTCTCGCCCGCAAAATTATCGACAATGACGTCCCGGAAACATTAAAAAACAAAAAACTATTATCCTTGGACATGGGCGCCCTTGTCGCCGGCTCCAAATTTCGTGGTGAATTTGAAGATCGACTCAAGTCGGTTATCAAAGAAATTGAAAATTCTCAAGGCGAAATAATTTTATTTATCGACGAATTGCACCTCATTGTTGGCGCCGGCAAAACCGACGGCAGCATGGACGCCGGCAATTTGCTCAAACCGGCCCTTGCCCGCGGCAAACTCCGTGCCATCGGCGCTACCACTCTCAATGAATATCGTCAGTACATCGAAAAAGACTCAGCCTTAGAACGCCGTTTTCAACCTGTCATGGTCACCGAACCATCCACCGAAGATGCTATCAACATTCTCCGCGGTATCAAAGAAAAATACGAAGTTCATCATGGCGTACGTATTCGTGACGAAGCCATCATCGCTGCTGTCAAACTATCCCAACGATATTTGAACGATCGTTTCTTACCGGACAAAGCGATTGATCTCATCGATGAAGCCGCTTCCACCCTTCGCATGCAAATTGACTCCAAACCGATTGAGCTGGATCGTTTGGATCGCAAAATTACCGGTTTAGAAATTGAAGCCACCGCTCTTCAAAAAGAAAAAGATGACAAATCCAAAAACCGTCTTCAATCCGTCAAAAAAGAATTGCAAGAACTGAAAGAAAAATCCGCCTCATTCGAATTGCAATGGCAACAAGAAAAAGACATCATCCAAAGTATCAAAAACAACAAACGCAAAATTGACGAACTAAAAGAAGAAGCCATCAAGGCTGAACGAATGTATGATTTGGAAAAAGTCGCTGCTATCAATTATGGGCAAATTCCCACTTTGGAAAAAGAACTGAACCAAAAACAACAAGATCTACAAAATATTCAAAAAAAATCCAGCTTCCTCAAAGAAGAAGTGGGGGAAGAAGATATTGCTCTTGTTATCTCTCGTTGGACCGGTATTCCGATTGAAAAAATGGTTTCCGAAGACACTATCAAATTAAAAAATATGGAATCGAAATTGCACCAAAAAATTGTTGGTCAAGAAGAAGCTGTCACTGCTGTTTCTCAAGCCATCCGCCGCGCTCGTGCCGGCTTGCAAGATGAAAACCGCCCCATTGGCTCCTTCATGTTCCTCGGCCCCACCGGTGTCGGCAAGACCGAACTGGCCAAAACTCTTGCTGAATTTCATTTTGGTAACAGCAAAGCCATGATTCGCATTGATATGTCGGAATATATGGAAAAGCACACCGTCGCCCGTCTTATCGGTGCGCCTCCCGGCTACGTCGGTTATGAAGAAGGCGGACAACTGACCGAAGCCGTCCGCCGCCAACCATACTCTGTGTTGTTATTGGATGAAATTGAAAAAGCTCATCCGGATGTCTTCAATATCCTTCTTCAAGTTTTGGATGATGGTCGACTCACCGACAGTCAAGGCCGCACTGTAAATTTCCGCAATACCATTATTATTATGACTTCCAATCTTGCCAGCCAAGAAATCGCCGAATACGCCGGTCAACCCCAAAAACAGCAACAAGCGGTTGATCAAGTCATCAAATCCACCTTTCCCCCGGAATTCATCAATCGCGTTGACAACACCATTATCTTCCAACACCTCAAACCCAGCAATATGAACAAAATTGTCGACATCCAACTTCTAGACATTGTTCAACGTTTGGCCAACAAAAATATTACACTTACCGTTTCTTCCAAAGCCAAAAAACAACTCGCCATCAAAGGCTACGACCAAGTCTTCGGCGCCCGCCCCTTAAAAAGACTTCTTCAAAATACTATTATTGATGAATTATCCATGTTGCTTATTGAAAACAAACTTAAAGCTGGCGACCAAGTCGAAGCCGACATCGACAAATCAGGTGAAATAAGTTTAAAGATAAAATAAATTTATATATTTACACCCGTAGAGACGGGTTTCCAAACCTGTACCTATAATATTTTCAATACCACAGTGACTTGGCATTGTTTCGTTCAAATTCCCACTTCGTTGGATTTTGCATAATATACCTTTGAATATTTTCCAATTCATTTTTTTCAAATCGAATAATATGGTCATAAAATGATCGCTGCCAACGAAAATATTTTCCTGACCCATTTATACACCTTGAAGAAAATGTTTTAAATCCTCGTATAATCTCCGACAATGAATATTTATCCGTAGGAACCTGTTTTAAACTTGTCCCATTCTCCGTAGGGACAGGTTTCAAACCTGTCCCTACCTTTGTAACAATCACAATTCCATGCACATGGTTCGGCATTACCACCATGTAATCCAATTTACAATTATCATAATGATTGGGTAAATCAAGCCAACATTTTTCCGTTATTCTTCCCGCCTCATTCAAAACCATCTCCCCATTAACCACCTCCCCCAAAACACATTCCATGTCTTGTACACAAATTGTCACAAAATACCACCCGGTGTGGAATAATCAAAACCACGCAATCGATTATTTTTTCTTTCTTTCAATCTTCCCATATCATCAAAATATCAAAACATTATTATCAAAACCTTAACCATAAATTATCATCAAATTTTTTCCATATTGTAGGGACAGGTTTTAAACCTGTCCCTACCCAACGAATATGTTTTGAATATAAAAAAACCACAACTTGTCTAAAAACCTCCCCAAAAAATAAAAAAATCGGGATATTTAAATCCCGATTTAACCCATTTATTATTCAACCAGTGTCGTCATTTTGACAACACTTTCATATATTTCCGCCCCTGCCATATATCTGTCATGATGACAGAATATGGCATCCGGAATCCCAGATTCTCTCTGAAATTCCTCTCCCTTCAGACCTCCCCATGATTGAGGCAGCTTCTTTCTGACTGTGAAACTACCTTTTTCAATGGGGATGCCGATCACTCTCCACCCCCCGCTTATTGAAGGATAGATAACAAAATCCTTTTTGTCATCTTCCGACAATTTGTGGTTAAATTCAACCACTGGATCAATCCAGGGCAAATTGCTTTTTTCAAGCACTATATATTTTTGCCCATCGGATCTTTCCAAAGACTCTTTTATCAAATCTGAGGCTTCAACCTCAGCTATGACAGCCCTCAATAATTTATTGAAAACTGTCTTAACTATTTGCAAGGCTTCACAGAAGTTTTTATCCACTTCTGTTTCATCCTCATCCCAGTTTGGATTAAAGTTAAACAATAGTTCATAAAATGAATCATTGTTACTCAATCCGTTGTCCCTGGCGTCGACAATTTGAACAAACCTTTCATCAACCTTGTCGACGACTTCTTGTCGGTATTTGGTTGGTCCGAAATATTTCCAGACCAAACCGGCACTAGCATAGGGAATTCCATTTTCCCTTTTTTCTGACCACCCTTTAATATGGTGATCGAAGTTATTTGTGGCAGGATCAAATTTTCCTCCCACATCTATCCTGTAATCCGCATCCGCGGATACATTTTTTCGGGAACATCTTTCCACTTCTATTTTTTCATTTGGAAAAATATCCCCCATAATCGCAATCGCCAACAATTCGTCGGCATGGAACCTTCCATCATGAGTTGCTATTCTCATGACAAACACCTCCTTCTTTTGCTATTCTTACTAATCTCTCCCATCTTTCCCTCATATTTTTTGAGGGATTATCAATAAACAATTCCTTGATTATCTCAAGGCGGTCATTGATATCGGAAAAATACGAAAGATTTTTCTCGACCTCTTCTCCATAGCCATTTTTTATTAAAGCTATGGCAACTTCTTTGGGATTTATTTCATCCATTAAATTAATAGTTTGGATAAAAAAAACCCAATAATCACGATGCCATACTTTTTTGTGGTTGGCTAAGACCCACTCAACGAGTCTTCTGTTCCACTCTCCCTTGTTCGGTTTCTTCCCTATGTATTTCCTTACGTTGTTAAAACCATACCAGGGAAAATTTACCATAGCGGTAAACAGAAAATCCTCATCGATGTCTGGAAAACAATCTAAATTTTCCAAAAGGGATTGGGGGTGTATTATCTTCGCTATTTCGAACATCAAGTCGTTATCAAACAACTTTATGTTCTTAATTACTTTGTCAGAATAACAAAACCGACAAAGTAACTTAACTTCATATATCCCTAATTTATCCAAAAATTGTAGCTTTTCTACTAACTCGAAAAGCATTTTTTCGGATACCTCCTTCTCTTGACTTTTGACATAATCAAAAATCAATTTGTTGAACTTTTGACTTAATTTTAAATTACTCTTCTTCCCTAATTTAAAATATATTAAGTCACTCACAAACTCCTCTTCGTTGGATAATATGTTATATAAATATTCCAACTTTTCGGAGTCTTCTAGTTCAAATGGGTTATTCTCATCGAATATCCCATTAAACAAAGATCTGTAATCTCTTATATTATACAATGCAAAAGCTACCTCTTTGCCAAATGTTTTCTTTTCCCTTAACAATTGAAATACCAAATAGCTGGTATTTCTGTCTTCCAAAATATTCTGGAAGATTTTTGTCAATTCATACTTCGTTAACAAAAATGAATTGACATTTTCTAGAACCTGTTTTGCAAAACGGGGAGCGTATTGCTTAATAGGAGGCAACAATTCCCATGCTATCTCAAAATTTAAATTAACAAAATTTTTGAGATAATTTGCAAGTAACTCCCTATTATTATTCCTTATCCACTGCTTCGCCAAAGCAGTGTCATAGGTTATTTTTGGACAATCCATCTTTCCATTCCTCCTTGCCCACTTAAGGGCTAAAAATTTTTCACGCCCAGCCTCTGCGACCGGGTCGCGTTTTTCAAACCGAACCATCAATAAATACTTTATTTGTTAAATTTAACTGCAAAATATTTCTTTTGACACTTCGGTTTGAAAAAAAATTTTAGAAGGAATTTTTTTGTATGCAATTTTTTAATTTTCCATTTTGGTTTTTCATTTCCAAAACAACAAACCAATAATATCATAATAATAATAATAATATGTCAACAAGCAATTTTATAAAAACTGCCTATCAATCATATATTTAATTATTAATTTTACTTTGCGATTCCATTGCATATTGCATATTGGATCTTGCATATTGTTTTCTTACTACTTATTTCTTATTTATTACTTCTTACCAAACCCCCACCATCCTCCACATCCCCCACAAATTTATTCCCAACAATACCAAAAAACATACATTGATCAAAACATTCCACAACAACAATTGTCGATGCCAATATTTTTCCCGCCAAATATAGAGCCAACAGGCACCAAAATACATCGCCACCGGAAAGTAAAATATAAAATTTAAAATCATAATAACTTGATTAATATTTTTACATATCTTCCTCGCATTTTTTCATTGCATATTGTTTGTTGCATATTGCATATTGAAATGCGATTCGTTTGAAATTTGGAATTTGGAATTTGAAATTTCTCGCGATTTCAATTGAATATTGCATATTGATCCTTGCATATTATTACGAATGAGATACCCGATAAAGAATATTCGCTCCGCTCATGTCTTTTCGGGTATGACAAAATTAGTTAATTATCTTTTTTCACTGCGCTTCGTTTGAAATTTGGAATTTGAGATTTGGAATTTCTTGTTTATTGGATATTGATCCTTGATTATTGTTTTCTGTTTGGCATTTGAAATTTCTCGCGATTAAATTGCATATTGAATATTGATCCTTGCATATTGTTAGTGTTTGAGATTTGGAATTTCTAATATCAATACCCATCATTTATCTCGTCCACCACCACTATCTTCAATCCCTCCGCCTTCCGCCAGTATTTTTTTATAAACACATTCTCCCCATTCGTCCACATCCGCCCCGTCTTACTCGCATTTCGCCTACCATTATCAAAAAGCAATTCATGCAATTTTTTTGACTTCCGATAAAACACCAGCTCTCCATTTTTACCTTCCCCGATTATCCACCGATGAGTCGGATGTGGCATTGTCGCCTCATTCATCAAGTTTGGCACTTCCAAATATCCCCCGCCATCTTTTTTAGTTACCCGCAATATTTCCTCCACCACTTTTATTGGATCCGCCACATGTTCCAACAAATGACTGCAATATACGAAATCAAAACTTTCATCATCAAACGGCAAATTGGCCGCATCCGCGTCCACTATTTTTTTACCATTCGTTTTTATCCCACCAAAAGTCGCCCGTTGATCATCTCCCAAATCCAGCTTATCCACCAGCACATCCGCCCGCCAAAAAGGTTTGTCACCACTCCCAACATCCAACACTTTAGATCCTTTTGCCAAACCAAAACCCGGCTCCACCTTTCTCTTGTACCACCACCAAATTGTACTCAAATAATTCTTCATTTTATATCACTCGATTATTTTCTTAAACTTGCCCAAACCAACCACCCCCCACACCCGGCCAAAAACACACCGGAAACAATCAACAAAATATGATAAATGCTCGTCAAATCATATTCCCACACCACATCATAACTGCCATCCGGTAAATTAACATCGTACCCTTGCTGCCAACCGTTTACCAATATCGGTCGGCTCTCCGCCACCAAATCTTTGGTTCCTTGTTTATACACTTTCATCTTCCAAGCCGGATGATATGATTCTTTAAACACCAACATTTCTCGATCAATAACATCGATAGTTGCCGTATATTTTACCGGACTATCTTTTTTCCAACCAAGTATCGTGTCTTCAATTTTATTATAACTATTATCAGTCTTAAAAAACGCCAAGTTGTTTATCACAAAACTGCCATTATAACTAATCAATGTCAACCAATTATCTCCTTGATCCAAATTTACTATGCCCACTTTTTTCCAAGCATTCTTTTCATTCTTTCCCACCTTCACTTGCCAATCTTGTCCGCCAGCTCCTACCAAAAAACTATCGTCATTCGCGTTTCCATCCACATTTACAAACATTTCATATTCACCGCTTTGTGGCATATTCACCTTCACATGCATGGTTGGCACTTGTTGCGTTTGCGATTGTACAATCTCTCCTTCTTGATAAAAAGAAATATTGGCCACTCGAAATTTCAACTCGCGATTATTTTGATTCGGAATTTGCACAACACGATGCGGTAAAATTTTTATTCCCAATAATCTTGGATTGTAATACTCGTTTTTCTGTCCTTGCAAAATCGCCATCAAATCATAAAATATTGTCTTTTGTCTGCTATCCTTGTCAAATTTTATCGACTCCACCCATACTGTTTGATCGATCACATTGTCATAATCCGTATCCATTTGCAAAGCCAAATCGTAGTATTGCCACTCTTCGTCTTCCACTCCCAGATCAATCGTCATATATTGTTGCTGCCAAATATTCACATTAGTGTCCACAATCAAACTACCAAATTCATTCACCATATCTTTCTCACTAAATTTTGACTTTATGACAATTTCATCTGTATTTTGGGTATCAATCGACTGTTGTGTTTCGGCAAAATCATTATAAAAAGCCACCTTTGAAGATAAATCCAATTTATTCTCCGCTTTTGTTTTCAACTGATCGATATCCAACCAGTCCGCTTGTCGCGGCACCCTGACCAACATTCCCGGATCTGACATAAATTTCAGATTGGAAATTTTGAAATTATATTCTTTTTTTATTTTATCGTTCATGTCTACGCCATATTCCTTGTGCGGCTGAAATCTAATTCCCACAATTCGATCCGTGTCCGCTGCATATTCCAAATTATTTATTTGGAAAAAATCACCTACTGCCAACAAGTTATCACCATTATTCAACCTCTTCCACAATTGTAAATCCGAACTGCCATCTCCATTTTGATCAATATCCAAAGCCATTTCCCAAAAACCAATTTCATTATTTTCCACGGCCGCGTTCACACTAATTATTGGTAACAAATCATTATCAATTTTTACGTCATATAACATTGTGGCAAATTCGTTTTGCTCCGCACTACCACCAAATTTTGCCATAACGTTTACTTCATTCTCGCTTGCCTTAAAATCATATTGTGAATATTCCGGAAAATTTTCATAAAAAACATTGTCTTTATTTAAGTCAACACTTACTTCCGGCACGTTTGATACTTTTTTTACATTTTCCATCACTATTTTATTGTGACTATACAGACTATCCGCTACTGTCTTATATATTTCATCAAACTTTTCATCCGGTACCAAAGCCAACAAACCAACCATATTTGATCCGACCACATTGGTAATCATCAAATCACCTTCACCAGCTTTCACTTCCACTACTCCCACTTTTTCCCAACTCATATTATTGTTAATAGATTGTGTATCTATTGTCTGATAGTAATCCCGATATTCCACCGCTATTTGCCCCCCATTTTTGTTTTCATATTTTTCGACATAGATTTGATAGCTTCCATCTTTTATTCCCCTCAAATCAATTTGCAATTTTGCGTCTTTTTTGTTTGTCAACGCAATCAAATCCGGATGCGCTGCCGCCTCTTCGTCAAACCACCAAGCTCTTTCATTTGTCACCCATCCATCCTCAATATCCAATTCTTGATTGGCCCACAAACCACTTTCAATCACCACTACATCTTCCTGTTTGATCATCAAATCAAACCAATTATTATTGTTCAACACCACCGTCGCGTCATCCAGATACCCCTCCGTTATCTTTGTATCCTTCGCCATTACCGTCTCATTACATTTTGCCAAACCGTCTATTTTTAATATGTTATTCAAATCACTCCAATTGCCGGACAAATAACAACTATTTGCAAACTCAATTTTTTCCGTTGTCGCAAAAACATATTTATCCCACCACTCCGATATTTTTTCTTTTTTATCTTGATACAAATCTAACATATCTTCCAATTGCTTATTGGCCAAACTTTGGGCTTTGTCGGTATATCTGGCAATCAAAGTGTATTTGCTTAAATCAGTCTTAATATTACGACGCATTATTATCTGGCTAATATCATTCATTGATAAATATCTCGTTAACACCGCCCCAAATTCCCGGCTATTGAAATACATTTGTGACTGCAAAAAAGTCGCAAATCTTTCGTTCAATGGTGTATATCTTCCCATCTGACTAATCGACCCATTCTCCGCATAATAAATTGACGGATCAAAACCGGAATAATCTTTGCCATCGATCAATAGTGGCTGCAAACCCGGCCAATACCATACTCGATCATTATTATCGCTCGATACTTGCTGGTCATTGTCTAGTGAAAATGTCTGTAAATTATTCAACAATTTTCCATCCGCAAAGAATGGACAAACAAATATTACCATTGCTATCGCCAATACATATTTCCACCATCTGCCACTCGTTTGTTTCATTTTTTGCCACATCAATCCCACCAATACTGACATCGACCATACTACCAAAAATGTTGCGTGATAAACTTCTCTAAAAAAATTGAATATCAATGATTTATTCAAAATAAATTCTGACATTTCCGGAAAAATTCGGTAAAATGCCAACAACAACACTCCCGTCACATAAAAAACAAAAAAACCCCAATAAATTCGTTCTCGAGTTTTATTCAAAAAATAAATTATGGCAGTTATGATCACAATTGTTGCTTGCCACCATATTTCCAACCAACCCGCCTCTTTCAATGAATTGGAAAAATAATCACCCACCGACCCCATCAATGCCAACGACTGATAAATATTGCTTGCGTTATACCAAAAACCGGCCAAAGTTGTCGGCGAACCCGAACCGCCCAACTGATTTTTATATCCCACCATTTCCACACCCAACACCACCAACCACGGCAAATGCACCAATACACTCACTATACCAATGATCAAAAATGACCAAATTGCTTTCTTCCAATTATATTTAAATATCAACACCACTGCCCAATACACCACACTCAGCATAATAAAAAACTGCAACTGCACCCCGCAAACCGCAAACACCAAACTGGCTAAAATTACTTGTCGCCAATATTTTTTTGACCACAAGGCCACTTTCTCGTCCAAAAAATCTTGTGTCAATCCGACAAACAACGGCGCCAAAGCATAAGCTATCCAATAATTAATATGTCCGGCAATTATTTTATTAAATACCAATGGATTAAATGTATAAAACATCGAACCCATCAAACTGGCTATTGCGTCCTTAGTAATTTTTTTTATACTGCTATAAGCAAAAACACCGGTCAGCAACAAAGTCACGACAATATAAGCTCGAGAAAAAACATTTCCTCCTACTCCCAAATATCCCAACCATCCCAATGATAATCTCACCAAATAATCGGACAAATATGAAATACTAAATCCACCTCGAGCATCAATCCATGGCCACCAAGCATGCTGAAACCATTTGACAATCTGGTCCGCTCTCTCCGGTACCGACCAATCATGTCTCCAACCAATCGTTCCTTCTGGCCACAATACTCCGCGCATCGCCAACAATACCAATACTAAATACAATATTGATAAAATCAGATATTTTTTTCTATCTGACCCTCCTACTAATTTTCTAATTTTTTTGAACACCAAATTTTTCTAAAAAATAATTTCTACCAATCACTGCCCGCCTTCATCAATTGATATTCCTTTTGACTGATATTTTTCCACGAATATTCAGTTACTTCTTTCGGCAAAACTGAAGTTTTTTTCCGCTCATTCAATATTTTCAAAACCCGCTTGGCAAACAAACTAGTCTGTCCTTTTTTTATCCATTGCACAGCGTTTTTCCAAATCGGTCTAATTTCTGGCAAATCATAACACACCACCGGCAAACCGGCCGCAATCGCCTCGGCAATCACAATCGCCCAATTTTCCTCATAAGTCGGCAAAACAAACACTTTTGACAACTTCAACATTTCAAATTTTTTGTTAAAATCATATTCCGGACCATGCAAAATAATATTTTTTTCCAAACCTGCCTCAACAATTTCCTCTTTAACTTTTTTTACCACCTCGTCCGGTCCATCACCAATCACCAACAATTTTGCTTTCGGCCGATTCTTTACTACCTTTTTCCAAATCTCCACCAAATCATACACACCTTTACCCGGATTTAATCTTTTTAAAAACACTCCGTCATACTTTTTCTTACCTTGATAATCCACTTTTCGAATTTTTTCCAAATCCACTCCGCAATATACCGTCTCAATCTTTTTCTGATCAAAATATCGGCTATCAACCAACTTCTGCCTTGTCACATCGGAAACTGCCAATATTTTTGTCGCTCTGGATTTTATCAAATAATGCGCCACCAAATTTTGATAATAATATATCAAATTATAAATAAATGGAGTTTTGCCTCGATTGTTACCCCACGGACTATCCGGCACCCAATGTATCAACGCCATCCATCTCCAACCGGTTTTCCGCGCCAATTGCCACGCCGGCCAAACATCATACGTGTGTTCGCAAGAAGAATACAAAACATACGATTTATTTTTCTTATCTTCTGTTTTCCACCACTTCTTTATCGCTTCTATCGATCGTTGCACTCGACTTATTCTCGCTAAAATGTCACCTTTCTCACTTGTCTTGATGTCAATCACTTCTCAGTTTTTTCTTGCATAATTATTTATCAACTTCACTCCAATGGTTGATGTGAAAACAATTACTCGATGATTCCCCTTTTTACTGATTTCTTGCAAAATTCGTAATGCCCTCACGTCTCCACCGGAAATTGACGGTTGACCATTATTTTCCGTTATTCCGTTAATAAACGACACTACTACTTTTGTGTTATTTTCTTTCACTATTTTAATTTATATCAAATAATACTAAATTGATTTTTTTGCTTCTTCAACCACTTTTTCAACACTTTCCTTTTCAGTCAAACTGATCAAGTATCCACACCCCATCGCCGACAATTCTGTCAAACGCAAAAACAAAAATGTTACACTCACCCACGGGTTATCCAAAAATTTTGTCCATTTTTTTTATAAACACCGGCCGCCAAAATTTGGTCGTTGTTCCCGCTTTATTATCCACATTTCCCTCACCACTTATCGCTACCCACGGATTTTTGATCAACGCCCACACCTTGTTTCCGGTTTTTTGTTCATCAACGTTACTATTTTTTTTCTTGGCACATTTGGCAAAATAATGCTTGGCTGATTTGCCGTATCGATATTTCTTTTTGATAATATCCCACCACCTCAAATGTTCTTCATTATGATAAACCATAAAACGCGATCGGCCCACTATTCCCAACTGTCTTATTCTCTCCGTCAACTCCATATCTTCGGCATACAACAAATTTTTATCATACCCCCCGGAACGCAAATATGCTGATTTACGGAAAAATCTTGGAGACTCAATCGATTCATCACCGATATAAAACTCTTTTTCCAATCTTCTGGCCAATGACCACATATTTCTACCAATCTGCAATTCCGGCAAAATAGCCGCCACCATATTTTTATTTTTTTCCATCTGCCAAACACAATCCGCCACCAGCTCACCATCCAATTTCATATCTGAATCAATAAACAATAAATATTTACCTTTGGCTTTTGTGACCGCCAATTCTCGTTGATGATTTCTTTCCGGACCGGCAACAAACACTTTTTTTGTATACTTCTTTACCAACTCCACTGTGTCATCGGTCGAAAAATTATCCACCACAATCAATTCAATATTTTTATATGACTGATTGGTGATCGATTCCAACAAAGGGGAAATAATCTGCGCCGAATTTTTTGTGGGCACGATTATTGATACCAAAGGTTGGCGAATACTTTTCATAAACTTCGTTTGCAACGGTTTAAAATTTGAAATTGGCTTTTCTTGATTCATTAATTCTTTCAATATGATCAACATTTTATTTGCCGATTCATTCCAATTATATCTTTTTGCTCGCAACGACGCTTGCTTTTCCAGTTTGTATCTCAAACCGGGATTACTCAATACCTCTCTGATTTTATTTGATAGATCGTAAATACTATCTTCTTCAAACAACAAACCGGTTTGCCCATCCATAATTGAATCTCTCAAGCCGGGAATATCGGACCCAATCGCCAACGTTCCGCAAGCATTCGCTTCAATCACTGATATACCCCAACCTTCATGACTGGAAGCGGTTACAAAAGCCCAAGCTCCCGACAACAAATCTTTTTTTAAATTTTCCGAAACAAAACCATGAAACACTACCGATTTTGCGATTCCCAACCTGGCTGCCAAATCCTCCAAATTGTCTCTTTGTTCACCATCACCAACAACATGCAAAGTCAGATTTGGAAATTGATAAAATAATCTCAATAACGATCGTATCAAAAAATCAACTCGTTTATATGACTTCAAACGACCCACATATATCAAACTTGGATTGTTCGTCTTAGCGCAACTTTTCTTATAATCTTTTTCCACCGCATTCCACACAATATCTACTTGTTTTTCACTTATTCCAAAATAATTTACCACATCTTTTTTGGTACTCTCCGACACTACCAAAAATCTGTTATAACAATACACAAAACCAATCAAATATTTTTCCAGCCAATAACCAACATAATTCAATGGCCAAAACATCTCTTTGAACCACTGTTTCTTAAACACATGATGAGTCAAACAAATCACCGGTGTCGAAGTAATGTAAATCGGAGAAAAGAAAGGAATCCCATTATTTTGGTCCACTATCACATCAAATTTATTTCTGAATTTTGTCAAATAATACCACGCCGCCCACAAATAAACCGTAAACATATTCCCTTTTCTAATCACTTTTATCCCATCAACACTTTCTTCCACCAAACTACCACCCGGATGCATACTGGTAAAATAAGTCACTTCATGACCTTTTTTTACCATGTTTTTGCATATCTCATGCAAATAAACTTCCGCTCCACCTTGCCATGGATGTTTGATATCTCGCCAACTCAATATTAATACTTTCATATTGCTCATGTTTTTTGGAAAAATAGTTCCAGTTTATTATAAATAAAAATACTGTTTTGTCAATCCTTTTTTACTCATATTATAAATAAAAAAAATTAAATTGTTATTAAAAAAATTTAAAACCGGACTAAAAAATCCGGCTTAACTTTTTCTTAATTGTCATCAACCTCCTCTTTCTTCAATATTTTCTTTAATTTTTTTTTCGCTTTCTTATCTTCTTTTAAATCCTTCAGATATTTTCTCTTCACCTCCATTTCTTTTTTTCTCAATCCTTTTGGTCTTTGAAAATTTCTCTTCACCCAAAATCACCCTTCCTAAAAATTTTTTCTAGCTATATAAAAATATAATACTAATCAATATTTTCGTCAATTAAATTTTTTTGTCAATTCATCCTACCCTTCATTTTTTATCAAAATCCATCTGACCGGATATTGCGGCACACTTTTTGTGTTCTTTTCCTGATAAGCGGTCATAATCCATTCCTCCTCTATTTTTTCTCCATTTTTTTCCAAATACTCCACCGTTTCCGGTTGATGTCGCGCCATATCCTCATCTATCACTACCAACTTATCGGTATTGTTTCGCATTATATCTTTTAAACCATCAAAACAATCCATCGACGCATGTCTTGTTTCATAATAAATCGCTTCCGAAAACACCGAGCATACCACTACGTTTGCCTCAATATTATTATTTTCCATAACTTCTTTGGTTTTTATAGCCACCGACTGTTCATAACCAATGGTCGGTAAAAAATCTTCCATTAAATCAAAATATAATTGTCCCGAAACCATCACTATTATCAACAACCACCATAAAATCATCAACCACTTATTTATCATCAATTTTTTTTCCAACCATTTCCACACATAAGCGGCCACAACAACCAACAACACCACCACATGAACATAATACCGATATTCTCCCCGCGAAAAATACAAAAATACCAATAACAGTATTCCTACCAGCCACATCAAAACTTTCTTTTCCTTTCGCAGCAACGCCAACAACAAACTTACTCCAAATATAATCATCAACGGCAAATCATGCCAAACAAACATCCATAATGGTTGCCAATTTACCTGCCAATTTCCACCAATATGCCAGAAATAATAACCAAGCAAACCGATCGGAATAATCGTTAACAATGGTTGTATTTTCCACATCAACCAAAACCCCAACAAACAAATTGCAAAAGCAAAAAACAATTCATGATATTCCAACACCAACCCGATTTTCGATAGTTGGTCACTCAACCAAAAATTTGCATCATAACTAAATAAATACAAAAACAATTGATAACCTAGCCAAACAATCATCGATATCCAAACATAATAAACCAATTCCTTAAGATTTTTACGCATTGTGTTGTAAATCAAACCGACCAGCAACAGTAAAACCACCATCTCCAAACGGAAACAAAATGCCACTCCCATAATCAATGCCGACAATATCCATCCAATATTTTTTTCACTATAAACCAATATCGTTATTGCTCCCAATATCAAACAAATGGTCGGAATCTCGGCCATTGTCACCATTGACCACGACCGAAAACTATAACTCAAATACAACATCGCCGCCCCCGCCAAACCGACTCGATTTGATTGATATATTTTTCGCAACAAAAAAAAGATTAATACCCCGCTTGCTACATATGCCGCCAATATCCAACCTTTCGCCATCACCAATTCACTCACATTACACCATTTGCTCATCAATAAAATAACCAGTGAAAACCCACCACGATAAAACAAAGGAAAAAAATAATCGCCATTCATTCCCAATTGCCCACCCAGAAATCCAGTCTTGTCCATCAAAATTTTCGGCAACAATATTGCGTATGAATCAGCATTAATCATCAATGGCAAAAATTTTGGCAGTAACAATAAACCGCCCAACAATACCATCAAAAAACTGATAATTGTTTTCAAATTTTTTTCGATAAACTCAATCATTACTTTTCTATACACTTATTGTATTTTTTTCTAAATAAAAAATGCTAATTTATCTACCTTCCGCTTTTATGTTCGAATTGTAAAACAAAACCCTTGAAAAAACAACTAAAATATATATAATTAATTTGACATAAACGTTTTTTTGATTTGTTATATATAATTTTTTCTTAATTCTATCTTAATAAAAATTTTGTTTCATGAAAAATTTTTATTGCCAAGTTCGACTGATCGCTGTATTTATTTTTTCCTTACTCCTCCTTTTTAGTTCTGATTTTGCTTTTGCCCAAAATACCACCAAACAAAGGACCACTGGCACATATCTGCCGGCCAATGCCGCCACCGTCCGCCGTGACACCACTGTCCAAAACGGCCAAAAAACCGATATTTCATTACCGGATGGTACTCTTACCCTCAATATCCCGGAAAAACTTTATTCCAGCGATATTCGTTTTTCTATTGCCAAAATCACCCATCGCAACAATTCCGCCGTCCCCGCTCTCAAAATCGACGGTGAGGATTTTGTCAGTAATGAAGTTTATGAAATCACCGCCACTGATACCAATACCGATATGCCTGTCCTAAATTTCTCTCAATCTTTTACTATTACTTTCCGATACTTAGATCAAGACATTGCCAACTTTGATGAAAGCAAAACCACCGTTCGCTACTTCGATCGTATCAAACAACAATGGACCGCCATGGACGTTAATAGAGACACCGATTCAAATACCATTTCAGTTAATAGTGATCACCTTACTCTTTTTGCTATCACTGCACCGATTACCAGTACTAGCATTATCAACCAAAACTCCAGTCAAACACAAACTTCCGGCACTCCTTTTTGGTTTATTCTGGTTATTTCTTTAATTGTTCTTACTATCATTGGTTTTGGTGGATGGTATATATATGTCAATTATCTCCACGCCTATTTTGATCAAAACAATTTTTCCGAACAATCGGTCTTTGGTGGCAGTGAAGACCAAACTGTCAATCAATCGTCTTCCACAGAAAAATATTCTTCCACCCCTCCTTCACCCGGCTCACAAAACAAACCGGCTCCACCCTCCTCCGACTCACCCACCGCCCAACCCACCAACGATCCGGACAATCCTAATTCATCTAAATCAGATCAAGAAATTTGGATCGATTTCTAAAAAAATAAAGCCTAATCACCGGCTTTATTTTTTATTTCACTTCACACTATTAGATATCGATTTGTTTACCAATAAATTTTATCTTTATTTTTCTTTCCGGTTCTTCACCGACACTTTCTGTTTCCACAAAATCATCTCCACGCAAAGCCATATGCACAATCCGTCTTTCAAAAGCATTCATTGGACGCAATATCACTTCTCTTCCACTCTGGCGAACTTCTTGCGCCGTCTTTTTTGCTAAAAACATCAAACTATCCGTTTGCCGCAACTTATAATTCATAATATCCAATGCCAACATTCTTTCTTCTTTATTATCCAATTCACAAATCTCTCTTACCAACGTACGCCAAATATACTGTAGCGAATACAAATTATCACCTTGTCTGCCAATCAACAAAGCCGTATCTCTATTTGACAAATCATTAATATTCAATTTTATCGTCCCATCCTCTATTTCAATCAATTCAATCTCATAATGATCCACACTCATCAAATTCAAAATATTCTCCAATACTTGTATGCTTTTTTCTTTCATGACAAAACCTTAATATATATAATAATCACAAAATAATATTCTTTACTGTCTTTTTTTCACGGAAATCGTTACATCATTGTTTTTTGATGTTTCCAATACTTTTGGATTGGTATCCCATTTTATTTCTTCCGCCCTTACATTTTCAATTATTACTTCATTATTATCCTTCACTGGATACCACTTCACCATCAACAACTGAAACACAATATTAAACAATGTCGTCGATACCCAGTATACTGACAAACCCGACATCAAATTCCACGCTACAAAAGTAGTCATCAACGGCATCATATACAAAAACTGGCTGGACATCATATTGGTAATTGCTTCCGGATCCAACGCCTCCCCGTCACCATTTGTATCCTTTTTCTTGGTTTCAACCACCGCTTTATTTTTTCCTTTAGGATTTTGCATCAACCAACTATATACAAACTGCGACAAACCGGTCAAAACCGCCAATGGCCAAAATGGTTTCGTCAGATCTATTATATTCAAAAACATCACATTCAGACTGTCCGGTCTGGCCACAAATGAATACAACAAATCCCAATGGTCCTTGTTCAAATCTTTCAAAACTCGATACAAAGCAATCATTACCGGAAGTTGTATCAACAATGGTAAACAACTTGATAAAGGATTTATTCCATTATCTTTATAAAATTGCATCAACGCCTGCGACTGCTGCTGTTTGTCATCTTTATATTTCTCTTGAATCGCCTTCATTTCACCACTTTTTGATTGCATCAACCTTTGCGATTTCATCGCCGTCCAAGTCAATGGCATCAAAATAAAACGTACCAATACCGTCAACAAAATAATTGCCAAACCAGCATCTTTGATTGGCAACAAATCATATATCAAAATAAACAAATTGTATATTGGTCGAAATAATAGTTCATTCCACACAAACGACATAGACAAATCCTAAAATATTATAAAGAATAATTTATTGATTATTTTCATCATTTCAGTGGATCATCTCCTCCCTTGCTAAAAGGATTGCAGCGCAACACCCGCCAACTAGCCAACCAACCTCCTTTCACAATTCCATACTTTTTAATCGCTTCAAAACCATACACCGAACAGCTCGGATGAAATCGACAAAAACCAAACGGCAACAATTTGCTGAACCATCCATGATCAAGTGAAATTGTTTTTTGGTACACCCGGATCAAAAACAAAGGTAAAAAAGTTGTGATTTTATGTAAAGTTTTCAAATGACTAAATATTATTGATTGCCGTCAGAATATCATTTCTGATCTGCAAATAGTCCATTTCTGCAATTTCCTTCTTGGCAACTATCACCAACCCCAGTCGCTTTTTTTTATTAAATACTTCTTTAGCAACCACTTCTCGAATCAATCTCTTAATTCTGTTTCTTTGCACCGCTAGCTTTGATACTTTGGTTGATACAATCACTCCCAATTTATTCTCGGCAATAAATTTATACCTAATAAAAACCAGATTTCTCTCTATTTTTTTTCCATTTTTCAAAATATCTTGAAAACCACGCGCTTCATTTAATCTGTTATTCTTTGGCAACATCAACTACACGGTTAACTTTTTTCGACCTTTTCTGCGACGATTCTTCACTACTTTTTTTCCACCCGGTGTTGACATCCTTGTCAAAAAACCATGTGTTTTTGCTCTTTTCCTTTTATTTGGCTGATAAGTTCTTTTCATTATTAATATTATTAATTTTAAAATAAAAAATAACTCAACATTGAACAATATTCATTGTAACGCAAAACATTCATCTTTACAAAACATTGTAAAATAACTCTCGCCGACGAAAAATTAAAAAAACAAAATCTAAAAAACAGATTTTGCCTCTTTTTTAATAATGTATTTAATAACTAGAAAAAATTTACCTCAGCGGTAATTGTATCAATCATTACAATATAAATTGCCAAAATAATACCGCACACCATCGCCACCAGATGAACATGCTGATGATAATCTTGTTCATGCCACCATTTGTACCAGCTCCATTTTTCCGTCAAAAAAATATGTGACTTGTGTATTGTATTACTGTGTATTTTTTGCGCACATTTCCAACTATCTCGACAAATTGATTGTGTATATTTCTTCATTAATTAATTCTTTTTTTAAAACAAATCACTATATTGTACCAGATATTTACCAACTTTTCAATATTCAAATTTTTCCAAATATACAATCAAAATATAACAATTATTATTTACGTTTTTTTTAAAAAACAATTGACAATATTTCTTACAACATGCTACAATACTTCGACAACATTAATTATTAATAAAAAAATAAAAAGGAGAAAAAAATGGAAAAAAAGAAAAATTTAGTTGTCTCAGTTATGGTCTTGGCTTTATTTGTCGGCTTCACTTCTTGGCTAACCAATTTATACATTGAAAAAAAAATTGGCTTCAAGCGCTGTTCAAGCCGCTAGTACCGACATCAACGCTCAAGTAAATCCCGGCACTCTATCTATCTCAGCTCCAGCCAATGCTACAATGACTTCTATCGACTTGGATACTCTGCCCGATGCCGGTGGCGATTCTACTGGTACAATTTCCGGAGTTGTCGTCAAAGATCATCGCGCTGGCGCACCGGGATGGAGCGCCACTGCCACTTGTTCAGATTTCTCCAGCGGTAGCGATACTATCACAGTCGATAATTTAACAATTACTCCCAGTACTATTACCGCCATTGGTAACTCATCATTAACCGGTGTTTCCGCTGGTTCTGCTCATACATATTCCAATACATCCGATCCAGCTTCATTAATGACAGCCACCGCCAGCAATGGTCGCGGTCGATATCAACAAGATGAAGGTCTAAGTTTATTTGTTGATATTTCCACCGTACCCGGCACATATTCCGCCACCGTTACCGAGACTGTTGCCTAAATAAAATATGTCATAATATTATTGGCAACAAATTTACCAACATTAGAATAGTCTTTCATGAAAAAAATATTAATCTATCTTTCTTTGTTAATAATGTCCATTGGATTGTTTCCGGCTATCAGTCAAGCAGCCGAAAATGACGAAATGTCTATCTACCCATACGAATGGGATGGCAACAACGAGCTAACTAAATATTGGTTTATCTACAATCTTGATATTAACTCCAATCACCAAGACAAAGTTGTTGTTGAAAACACCGGTGATTCACCAATTTCAGTCAAAATTTATCCGGTTGACGCGCTTACTACTTCCGATGGCGCTTTTGCCCTCAAAAATGAAGATGAAGACAAAAGTGATATGGGTGGCTGGATAAACCTTTCCAAAAGCGAATTGGATTTGGAGCCAAACCAAAAGGAAATAATCGATTTCACTGTTAATATTCCGGCTGATGCCTCGGTTGGCGAACATATTGGTGGTATCGTTCTCGAGAACAAAAAAATAATGGAGGGACAACAAATCAACGTCAAGACCAGAGTTGGTGTTCGTGTTTACGAAACTGTACCCGGTGAAATTATCAAAAAAATGTCTATCGACAACATCTCCGCCAAAGGTATTTATCAATCAATATTATCATTTTTCTATCACTGGAATTTTGACTATCAAATTTCCAACCAAGGTAATGTCCAAATCAATCCCAAAATTACTTCGAAACTCACTAGTTCTTTGTTTGGCAACGTTGAAGACTATTCTCAAACCGTTAATGGATCAATCTTTCCCAACAAATCGGTTGATCTAAAATTCAATCCTACCTCACCTCTATATTTTGGACCATACAAATTAACAGTTACCACCGAACTGGACAACCAAGCACCAATTCAAAAAACGATTAATTTTTGGGTTATTCCTTGGAAATTATTTATCGCAACAATATTTATATTATTGCTAATAATTAGTTTTGTTTATCTACAACGACACCGATCTACCACTATTCCAATCAAAAATCCAACTCAACCAAAGAAATCTTCTTCAACCACCAAAAAAATTAAACAAAAAAAGATATTGTCTAATAAAAAAATTCCATCAAAAAAACCCAACAAACGTTCTTCCACTGCCAAAAAGAAAAAATAACTATCAACGAATTTTTCTTT
>DAIREY010000119.1:0-1168 GCA_036795335.1 Patescibacteria group bacterium | reverse complement strand
TTGGCGGTTTCAACCGTGATCAATCCGGATTCAACAATACCGGTTACCAAAATCCGACCAACAATAATCAGTCACCGGTTGATCAGTATACTTCTTCCCCTGATCAGATGTCACCGTCCCAAATGGCCCACCAAGGAGGGCAAACTGCTAATTCGCCGGTCATGCCCGATATGTCATCTACCGATAATGCCAATCAAAATATCAGTCCCGAAGAAATCAGTATCGACGATATCCCCTTTTGATTGATTAATTTTTTATCATTCGTTATCAATTAGTAAATAAATTACAAACTAAATTATGCAAACACAACCAACCAACAATTTAGCCAAGAAAAAATCTTGTTATTTTACCGCCAACAACATTTGTTATATCGACTACAAAGATACCGAAACTCTGAAAAAATTTATCTCCTACTATGGTAAAATCGAACCAGCCAGTCGCACCGGCATCAACCGCAAATATCAGACTCGTTTGGCTCGCGCGATCAAACGCGCCCGCTATTTCGCCCTCCTTCCGTATTACACACAGTAAAACTTCTAAACAATATTTTGTTTAGAAAAAGAAAATGAATAATATTTTTAAAATCATAATTATTATTCACTATTAATTGTTAATTATTAATTAATTTTGTATGTACGGCATCAACGATCTCAAAACCGGTACCAAATTTATGTACAATGGTCATCCCCACGAAGTGATGAGCTATCAACACAGCAAGATGGGTCGCCAAGGTGGCATTATGCGTACCAAAATAAAAAATTTGATTACCGGTTCAATCCTGGAAAGAAACTTTCACGGCAACGATAAATTTGAACCGGCTGATGTTACCAAAGGTAAAGCGCAATATCTCTACACCGACGGTCAAAACTATCACTTCATGGATAATTCAACCTATGAACAATTTCCGATTGGTGAGCAACTCTTGGGTGACGGCCGTTTATTTCTCAAAGAAGGTATGGAAGTCGATTTGGTCAAATTTGAAGATCAGCCAATTGGCGTCGAATTGCCTATCAAGATTATTTTCGAAGTTACCGACACCGAACCGGGGATCAAAGGTGATACCGCGCAGGGCGGCAGCAAACCAGCCACCATCGAAACCGGCGCCAAGATTACCGTTCCACTGTTTATCAACCAAGGTGACAAAGTAGTCGTCGATACTCGCGATGGA
>DAIREY010000052.1:0-5694 GCA_036795335.1 Patescibacteria group bacterium | reverse complement strand
CTGTTGGCATATCCAACATTGATGAATAATCTTTCCATTCTTCGGTAGAGGTGGAGGTGGTAGAAGTGTCATCAGTAGTATCTTCGTCATCGGTGGTAGTATTACTGTCTTCGTCGTCAGTGGTGGTAGAATCGGAATCGTCGACAACCGTCTGAGTACCGGAGTCATCGCTTACTATCACCAAGCCGGATGTTTCTTTGGTCAAAATATACACCCGTGCCATTTTGCTACTTCCGGAATACAAAGATGCTTTATCGCCACTCGTGCATGTGATCTGATACAAATTATTTCCCGCCCCAATCTTTATTTCTTTTGTGCCCGACAACGACACATCTCCCAGCGGCCAGTTATTCATTTCTTGACCATCACTTTGACAGTATTTAAAAACCGAAGAATCCGCTTGCCATTTCAAAGTCGCATCTTTACTCTTGGTAAATACTTCCAACATACCGATATTATCTTTGGTCAGCACCTCACTGGCAGTATCATAAGTGAAATCGAAAGCCTTACCGCTCACTTTATATGTTTTGTCACCGGCTGTCATTGTCAATTTCAACGGATCAGCCGAATTGGAAATATCCGTTGAGGGAGTTTCTGCCGGCGCATCACTACCACCTTCGATATTGTAAAACAATATTTGCATATCCGCCGTCGTTTGTTTGTAAGTGGCCACATTATTACTGCTCCAACAAGACAAAATAATATTATCATCTTTGGACAAATCAAAATCCGCTTGTCCTTCCGGTGCCATTCTTTTTAATACATAAGAAGGAGTAACACCTGGAATATATCCTGGCATCGTCACTTCTTCATATACATTTTCCCGCACATAATTACCCAGTTCTGTTGAACCAAACCAACAATTCTCAAAAACATCTGTATCATATTTCCAAGAGACAGTTCCGGAAGTATACGGGGTATCAATATAGGTATATTTATAATTTCTATTTCCCAATGACCCTTGTCTACCCACCTCGTATGTTTTATTTCCCATTTCGATTTTCAAAGTCACGTCATCATCGGCGCTGGTATTATCAAAAGATGCCGTCTCCGACAATACTACCGGCTCACTGGTATCGATGTTGATATAAATCATATTACTAGCATGAGATGTTGCCACTGGCGTTCCATCCGCCATTTCCTGCACCATACTACAACCGATTTGAAAAGCTTTTTGATGCCGAATATGCGAAATAGTTTTTGTCCCAGTCGCCGTTGTCAGCAAATCGCCATCCCAGTCATAACATTTCATCTCACCACCCAACAAAGAAGAATTAATCGTCCAAGACAATGTCAAAGGATCATTAAATTTCACTGTTGTCGCTGAAGCTTCCAGTTTAATCAATTCTCCTACTGAAGCATTAGCATGCTCTTTCTTGTCAGCCGGTACAAACAATAGCCCAAGCGACATCAGCATAATTAACGCACCGTTTAAATTAATCTTTTTCTTCTCCATTTGTTTCTATTTATTTTTTATTATATATGTTACAAACAAATTACATTTCGACAAATCAAATTATTGTACACTTTTATTCTGCATTAAGCAAGAACTTTTTTTATAAAAAAATAAAACGGTAATCCAAAATAGCAATTACCATTGCTTTTTTTCCCAAACAATCCTATCATTTAATCAACGTATTTTAACAAAAAAGGAGCTGATTTTTATGAAAAAAGAGAGTATATTTTTTACTCTCATAGCAATTGTTATTTCCTGTCTCATCGGATGTGGTGGCGGAGGCGGAGGCACCACCGGCGGAGCAATTATTATCACCGACACTCCCACCTCAACCTCGACACCCAATGCGACCATTACTTCCACTCCCTTGCCCGGTTCAACAGCCACCCCCACTTCTACCTCCACTCCCTTGCCAGGATCAACAGCCATCCCAACCTCCACCAACACCCCCAACTCGGGTACCACAACTATCAGCTTACATGTCTATGACATGTACTCGAATGCTGACATTGGTAATGCTAATGTCGGCTTCGAAAACGTTTCCGTTGGTACCACCGACGCTTCCGGCAATGTAACATTTAACATTACTAAAGCCGGCACAGTTGTTATTTCCGACCGGTGTATCACTCGAACATTCAAAGTTGACCAAAAAAGTCAAACCATTGAATGTCCGGTCCTTCCGACTAACTATAACACTCAATTTCTCCGGGCTATCATGGGCAATCAGCCCACCAAAAAATGGGCCACCAAACCCAAATTTATTATTTTTACGAAGGTATCCGGCAAAACACCGGTTACCGACGTCGACTCCGCATTGATTTCCAATGTTCAAAGCGTCATCACTCAAATTGGCACTTTGAATTCTTTCTTCTCCGGCTGTTCCGTGCAGACAGAAAACTGTCGCCCGGAAGATTATACTGGCATCACTCAGGAAGATGCGGAACTATATATGGTGGAAGGACAAAACGCCGTCACCATCATGTTCCGCGAATCATTTGCCGACGGAGGCACCGGTTATGGTGTCGCTATCGCCACCAGTAATATCATTACTGACGGCGGAATAATGATCAAAACCACCGCCGGACTACAAACCATCCGACATGAGTTTGGTCATGCCGTCTTCGGATGGGATCACCCATCAGACTTCATCGGCACCGGCACCAATGAACAGTCGATTATGTACCCCAGTGGTACATACAAAGCATCGGATTATTCTGATGCTGACAAACAGACTATTAAATTTATATACGGTCGAACAGCGGGCAACACCGCCCCCGACACCGACCCATAAATAAATAATTATAAAATAATCCCCGAAATTTTTCGGGGATTATTTCTTATCCAAATTAATAAAAAATTATTCGGTAGTTACTCCATCAAACTCCGGCCCATCCGCCATTGCCTCCGCTTTTGTCAACCGGACCACTCCGTCCTTGTGATGCGCCGGCGAATAAATTGTATACAATTTCAAGTCTTCACTTTCAGACACATTAATCACATTATGTTCCGCTCCCGCCGGCACCACGATCGCCGACCCATCGCTGACTGTATATTCATTGCCATCAATTAACACTTTTCCATTGCCCTTTTCAAACCGGAAAAATTGATCATTTTCCGCATGTATTTCCATCCCAATTTCTTCACCCGGCTTCAAACTCATCAACACCAGCTGACTATGTTTACCAGTGTATAACACCTTTCTGAAATTTTCGTTGCTCAATGTTTCTTGTTCAATATTTGCATTAAAACCTTTCATCTTTTCTCCTTACTATTATTTACATATAATAATTTCACCACCTTAATTATATCAAAAAAATTCCCCTAAAAACTATTTGACACGCAAATTTTCCCAAACATAAGTTTTTTTGCTACTATAAATATAGATAATATTTATTCACTAAAACTAAATATGGAACAATCGACCAACCCACCACCATCAAATTCCTCCCCAAATTATACCTGGTTATACATTCTCGGTGGCTGCTGTTGTTTCTTTGTCATTTTTGTAATTGTTGTTGTGGCCATTGCTATAACATATTTTGGCATTAATGCTTCTTCTGTCACCAGCGATTTGGAAAATTTTCAATCTGATATTTCTGATGAATTTTCCGACAATACCAGTTCAAACTATCAAGATGATAGTAGTCAATATTCAGATACATACATCGACAACAATACCGGTACCATCGAAGGATCACTCAGCTATCCCGGCGAATCTATCCCGTCTGACCTCCAAGTCTGCGCCGAAAATATTTTTTATAATGATCAAATATACTGTGCCGATCAAATAATCAACGACAGCAAATACACCAACTCTACCGGCTACACTATAGAAGCACCGGTTGGTAGTTACTACGTTTATTCTTACATTCCCTCCGCTCCGGATAACAAAGCCTATTATACCGAATTTGTTGAATGCGGTCTTAGCGTCGATTGCACCTCACACGACAAATTAATCATCGACGTTTACCCCGATGAAACCACCGACAAAGTTGACCCAATTGATTGGTACCAATCATAAAGCATTTTTTGAAAGTAAAAAAGAACTACCCAAAAACGGATAGTTCTTTTTTTGTATTCTACTCTTTTTCCAATTCGTCCAACTCGGCTTGTATATCTTTCATTTCTTCTTTTAACATCTTGATATATTCATCCTTGGTCGGTTGATATGGCATCATCCGTCTCATTCCACGACAACCACAGCCCATACCGCACCCACTCCGTCGTCCACCTCTTGTTCCACAATTACCCATTCCTCGTCCGGTCATTGGACCATTTCCATTTGGACCTGTTCCGTCATAATTTGGCATAATTTACCTCCAAATTCACTAACAAATAAATTATTTAAATAATGCATTATTTTTTTAATCAATAATCCTTATTGCTCGCCCATGAATTATCGCTCCGGCAATTTTTTTGTGTGCTGATTGCAACAAACGATGAATTGTCGATTTCGATAATTGCATTTCTTCCGCTGCTTCGACCATTCCCATCTCCTCCAGATCACATAGTCGCACTGCTTCCAATTCATCTTTTTCCAACCTTTCCTCTCCCAACGCTCGCATCGGTATTCCCCGCGGCTTGAAATAATCAGCTCTTGGTAAAAAATTTATTCTCCGAAATTTTCTTGGTCTTCCCATAATTATTTATTATTGTTAAATATTTTCCTTTCCCTATTTCATGATATATTGTTTTGGGAAATATTTCAATACTCTTCTCAAAAAAAATTACTTTTTTTCTAAAAATTTCACTACTTCATTCGCCAAACTTTTGCTTGCTGCCGCCATCATCACTTCTTTGTTATCTTCGTCTTGACCAAACTGTAGATATTTTCGATTACCAATATCTTCTCCATTCTTATCTATTACCACTCCTCCTGCTTCCTTCACAACACCATACATCACCATCATTTCCAAATTTTGTTTGCCACTGCATCTCAAAACCACATCGCAATCACCACCGGACAAGTCGCTATAATAAACCCCGGCAATTGCCGGATCACTTACACGATATCGACTAATTATTTTTCGATAATATTGCTGATCAAATTCCCAATAAAAATCAGCATATATTTTTACATCATCGGACAAATCCAACACATTTGACGTCGCTAGTTTATCGACTATTCCATCACTCATCACCCAAGCTCCCTTTTCTTTTTCGACAAAATACAACTTATTATTCACATGTTCATAAAAACCGGAAATCAAATAATCATCATACAACGGGTTCACTCCATCAAAAATACCAAAAATCGTACCACTGCGTGCATTTTTCCAATCATCTCGAAAACGATACGAACCATCCAGACCATCTAACACCACCAAAAATTTCGGATCATCCACCATCTGCATCAATCCGTGTTCTTCTGAGCATATTTTAACTGGCACCTTTTCCTTTTTTAAAAAATCGATTATCGCTCGTTCACATCCCACATCCATCTTTAACACCCGATTACCAAATTGATTGTCATTCAATTCTTGTGTCCCCTCTTCACCCAACGTCAAATACATGCGATGAGCTTCGGCCATCGCTCCCACAAAAACTTCCTTTATTTTTTCTTTATTATTCCAAACTGACATAAATGTATTTCTTTTTGAAATTAATCATACAAATTAATTCTATCACTAGCCAAAAACTAACAACACATAAAATATATTTTCACCAGACATTTCTCATCAAGATTATTAACCTTTTCACAAAATAGATTTAAAATAAAATAAAAAGCATCCAAAAAT
>DAIREY010000118.1:0-1182 GCA_036795335.1 Patescibacteria group bacterium | reverse complement strand
GGCGGTTTTTGCTCGACAATTGGCAATTATGGTAGAGTCAGGTTTTCCATTGATACAAGCATTGCGAACTTCGGTGAATCAAACAAAAAATGAAAAATTAAAGGAAACATTGGCTTTGATGGCAATTGATCTGGAAGGTGGTTTGAGTTTGTCGATGGCAGCGGCCAAACATCCGGATGTGTTTTCACGTTTTATTGTGAATATGATTCGATCGGGTGAAGAGAGTGGCAAGTTGAATACTGTTTTACGAGAAGTAGCCGAGGAAGTAGAAAAACAAAAAGCATATCAATCAAAGATTACTAGCGCTTTAATCTATCCAATATTTATTTTGTGTGCGATGGTGGTGGCAATTATTGTAGTGATGATTTATGTCATTCCGCAATTGAAATCATTGTTTGATGATGTCGGTGCGGATTTGCCGTGGGCTACCAAAGCGATAATTTGGTTGAGTGATTTGTTTGTCAAATATTGGTATGTCATTATCGGGGTGGTGGCGGCAGCGATATTCGGTTTGGTCAGTTTTTTGCGCAGTGATTATGGTCGCAATTGGAAAGATAAGTATATATTGAAAGTGCCGGTTATTGGTAATTTGATTGTATTGTCCTCAATGATGCGGTTTGCCAGAACATTTGGCATGTTGGTGGATGGCGGAATTCCGATTTTGGATGCAATCGAGATAACGGCGGGAGTAATGGATAATTTGATATATAAAAGAGCAGTACTGGATACTTTGAACTATGTGGAAAAAGGTGTGCCATTTTCTCAACCTCTGAAACGTAACAAATTGTTTCCGATAGTGGTGGGGCAAATGATTGGCGTTGGCGAGCAATCCGGTCAACTGGGCAGTTCGATGGAAAATCTGGCTAAATACTTTGAAGAAGAAACCGATTCGATGATCAAGGGAGTGTTCAGTTTATTTGAACCGGTGATGTTGTTGATTGTTGGTGCCGGTGTGGCGGTGTTGGTGTTTGCAGTATTGTTGCCGGTATTTCAAGTATCGCAGTTAATGTAGAGATAATTTCCAAGGATCAATATCCAATATCCAATTGAAATCGCCAGAAATCTCAAATTCCAAATTTCAAATTTCAAACGAAGTGCAGAGGAAAAAAATTAAAAATTAAATGATCCTGTCATACCCGAAAAGACATGAGCGAAGCGAATATTCTTTATCGGGTATCTAAT
>DAIREY010000051.1:0-5734 GCA_036795335.1 Patescibacteria group bacterium | reverse complement strand
GTATTTGATCGGGAGTGAGATCTTTTTTGATGACCGGGCCGTAGGGCGCATAAAGGTAGTTTTTGCCAAAGGGGAGAAGCTGTTTGATAAGCAGCACCGAGGCGGTGATATCTTGTTGCTTGGTAGTATAGATGATAAATGATTTTTTTTGATTGGCTTTTTCGATATCCAACCAGTAGCCAGTTTGAGTAATGGCGCGTGGGTTGTTGGCAGCGACGAATTGATTGATTGTTTCTTTGGTGATAATAGCCATAATATGTCCTTTATAATGTTATTATATAAGTATCTAGGGATAGTTTTCAATTTGTGTTTAATATTTTTGATAAAGAAAATGACTTTAATCTTGGGAATTGAGACAAGTTGTGATGAAACGGGAATAGCAATTGTCAAAGATGGACAAAAAATTGTGGTGGAAAAATTGAAAAGTTCGGTGGATTTGCAGCAACAGTATGGAGGCGTGGTGCCGGAATTGGCGAGTCGGGTGCATGTGGAATATATTAATATTTTGATGAAAGAAGCATTATTTGAATCGAGATTGTGTTGGAAAGATATTGATGCAGTGGCGGTGGCTAGCGGTCCGGGGTTGTTGGGGGCATTGTTGGTGGGTACGATGGTGGCAAAAACGATTGGAATGATAGCACAGAAAAAAATTGTGGCAGTAAATCATTTGGAAGGTCATATTTTTTCCGCTTTTTTGCCGGAAAGTGGTAAAGAAAAACACGAGATAAATTTCCCATGTTTGGTATTAATTGTAAGCGGCGGGCATACCGAATTAATATTGATGGATGACTATGGAGTATATCGAGAAATTGGAGCGACGATTGATGATGCGGCAGGGGAATCGTTTGATAAGGCGGCGAGGATTTTGGGACTGTCATATCCGGGTGGACCGAGTATAGCAAAAGCGGCGGAGAAGTGTGCTGGTAGTAATAAAAAAGGTGAAGTGAAATTGCCGCGACCAATGTTGGATTCGAACGATTATAATTTTTCATTTTCCGGTTTGAAGACGGCTTTGTTGTATGAAACGCAAAAGATAGTGAAAGAGAAAGGCAGTATCGATGAAGATGAACGAAATATGTTGGCGCATGAATTTCAGGAAGCGGTGACGGAGGTGCTGGTAAAAAAAACGTGGCAGGCGATGCGGGATTATAATATTCGAGAGTTGGTGGTAGTGGGAGGTGTGGCGGCAAATGAGAGATTGAGATCCGGTTTGCAGTCAATAGTTGATGGTAAGATAACAGTACCGTCGTTGAAATATTGTACGGACAATGGAGTAAAAATTGCGGTGGCAGGTTATTATAAATATATAAGAAAAGAAATGGTTACTTGGCAAGAACTGGAAGTGGATAGTAACTGGAGTTTGTAAAATTTATACGATTAATGGAAGAAAATACAATGAATGACAATTTCGATAATGAAATGGATAAGGCTTATGAGCCGAAGAAATATGAGGATGATATATATAAGATGTGGGAAGAAGGCGGATATTTTGGTAGCCAAATTGATGATCAAAAAGTACCATATGTAATTTCGATGCCGCCACCGAATGCGACGGGAGTTTTGCATCTGGGACATGTGGTTTTTGTCGCGGTTTCCGACGCACAAATTCGGTACCAACGGATGTGTGGCAAAAATGTATTGTGGTTGCCGGGGACCGATCATGCAGCGATTGCCACTCAGACCAAAGTGGAAAAGATATTGGCTAAAGAAGAAGGAAAAAGTCGGCATGATTATGGACGGGAAAAGTTTGTGGAAAAGGTGAAAGAATTCGTGGAAAACTCGAGAAGCACCATTCGAAAACAATTGAAAAAGACCGGAGCGAGTTGTGATTGGGAAAGAGAAGCATATACTTTGTCCGATGAGTTGTCATTGGCAGTGAATACAGCGTTTGAAAAAATGCATAAGGATGGTTTGATTTATCGAGGAGATAGAATTGTAAATTGGTGTCCGCGGTGTGGTTCGACATTGGCTGATGACGAAATTGAATACAAAGAGGCGCAGACAATTTTGTATACCTTTAAATATAGTCATAATTTTCCGTTTGAGATAGCAACAACCAGGCCGGAAACGAAATTGGCGGATACGGCGGTGGCGGTGAATCCGGCAGATGAAAGATACAAAAAATATATTGGTCAGGAAATACCGGTTGAATTTTGCGGGCAGAAATTGGTGATCAAAGTGATTGCCGATGAAGAAGTGGATATGAATTTCGGGACAGGAGCTTTGGGGGTGACGCCAGCGCATAGCTATGTGGATTTTGAAATGGCGCAAAAAAATGGTTTGAAGGTGATTAAAATTATCGGTGAAGATGGAAAACTTAATAGTAATGCCGGCCGATGGGCGGATAAAACCGTGGAGGAAGCGAGAGAAGATATCGTGAAATGTTTGCGAGAAGATGGTTTGATGAGTAAAGAAGAAGAGATCAGTCATAATATTTCTGTTTGTTATCGTTGTGGGACGGCAGTAGAGCCATTGACGAGTGAGCAATGGTTTGTGAATGTAAACAAAAAAATAAGCGGCTGGCAGTTGGGTAAAATAGATGGTTTGACAGAAGGGCGGGATTATTCATTGAAAGATGTATCAAGATTGGTGGTACAAACCGGGCAGGTGCGATTGTTGCCAAAAAGATTTGAGAAAGTCTATTTTGCGTGGATGGATAATTTGCGTGATTGGTGTGTGTCGCGACAGATTTGGTGGGGACATAGAATTCCGGTTTGGTATCGAGAAAAGGTAGATGGGCATGGCAAAAAAAATCACGAAATATTTGTAGGAACGAAGGAACCGGAAGGAGAAGGCTGGGAGCAAGATAATGATACATTGGATACGTGGTTTTCGTCGAGTTTGTGGACTTTTTCCTCGTTGGGGTGGCCGAAGGAAACGGCGGATTTGGCCTATTATCATCCGACTGATTTGATGGTGACGGGGCGGGAAATTATTTTTCAATGGGTAGCGAGGATGATATTGATGTCAACCTATTTGTTAGGTGAGATACCTTTTAGAGACGTGTACTTGACCGGGATATTGTTTGACAAAAACGGAAACAAAATGAGTAAATCGTTGGGAAATGTGATTGATCCTTTGGAGATGATTGAGAAATACGGAACAGATGCTTTGCGTTTGTCGGTAATTAACGGAATGGCGCCGGGAGTAGATTTTCGTTTTCAAGATGAGAAGATTGTGGGACAAAGAAATTTTGTGAACAAACTGTGGAATATTGGTCGGTTTATTTTTGCCAATTTGGACTCGGAAATGCTGCAACAAGAAATTGATTGGGAAATGATAAATAAAATGGATTTGAAGATGGAAGATCGTTGGATATTGAGTGGATTGACGCAATTGAGAGATGAGGTGACGAATTGTCTGAACGAGTATCGTTTGAGTATGGCAAGTGAAAAGTTGCATAGTTATATTTGGGATGATTTGGCCGATTGGTATTTGGAGATGGTTAAACCCGATTTATTTGGAACTGAGTTGGCGCGGAAATTGGTCGTACAGCATGTTTTAATATACGTATTTAGAAATGTTTTAAAGTTGGCGCATCCTTTTATGCCATTTGTAACGGAAGCGTTGTGGTCATATTTTTCACCAAGTGGTTTGACTAAATTAATTGTGGCAAAATGGCCGGAAAAAATGAAAGTGGAAGATGAAGAGGCAATGAAGAAGATGAGGATAGTTCAAGAGATGGTAGTGACGGTTCGGAAGATGATAGCGGATTTTGGTTTGATGAATGAGAAAAATATCAGTTTATTTTTAAAATTGAATAATGCTGAAGATGTTTTTTTGCAAGAGAAGATAAGCGGTTTGATAAAAAATATTTGTGAAGTGCAGGTGGTAGCTGAATTTGACGCGGAAGTGATACATGATGTTTGTGAAGGCGGATCGGTTGGTTTTGTGATAGATGAACAGATGAAAAATGAACAAAGAAAACGTGTTTTGAAAGAAATAGATAATTTGCAAAATTATCAGATTATTTTACAAAAAAAATTAGCAAATGAAAAGTATGTGGCCAATGCTCCAAAAGAAACCGTTGAAAATGATCGAATGAAGATGGTAGAAACAAATAATAAGTTGGAGGAATTGAATAATATGCTTGCCAAATTTCAATAAAATATTTAAATGAAACAAGATAGTTTTATCAAAAAAATTGGATTGACTATTGTATTGTTTGTGTTGTTGCTAGTAGCTGGAATCGGATTGTGGCAATATGCGGCGCCCTGGCGTTTGGCAAAGATTGAACAATACAAAACGGAAGCCGAACAAATGGTGAGTGTTGACAATGGAATGGGGGTGTGGGAACTGGAAAAAGCGTATTGGATGGGAATGGATTATCAACAATATCGACAACTGCGAGCGATATATTTGATGGCGTTGGGTGACGATCAAGCAGATAGCGAATTGTCTTATGTGGTAGAAAAACAATGGTTGAATGATGGTGTTAATTTTTGGTATGGAACCAAATTATTTAATAATTCTGAATACCCGGAGGCAAAAAAATACTTGGCGAATGTAAATAAAAATAACTTAGAAAAAAATTATCAATTGGTTTGGTTAAAAGAAATGGCCTATTTGTCCGGTTTGGCGGGAGATTGGCAAGAAGCGGAACAGTATGTAGAAATGGCGAAATTAATTGATGATCATGATAATGATTTATTGAAAATGACGGTTTTTTTGGATGTAATTAATGAAAATTTGAATCAGGCAATTGATTTGGTTAAAAATGAAAATCAATTTCCAAATCTGCCGAGTGAATTAAAAGATATTGATTTATTAAACGGCGATTTGTTGGTATTGAAAACGGCTGATCTGGGGATTGATCTGAAACTGGGCGGATGGTCGCGTAAATTAATTGATAGTGTACAATTTTATAGTTTGTCGCGAAAATATATATGGTTGGTATATGGTCGTAGTTGGCTGGAAGATCATAATTGCAGTGAAGCTATAAAATATTTTTGGTTGGCTCGAGAACAAGATGGAATCGATGATCAAATAAATGATTTGTTACAACGGGCATATAGTTGCCAAACTGACTAAAAAAAGAAGCACAGATGTGCTTCTTTTTTTATTGATATTTTTTTTAAAGATTATTCTTTAGTGGCAGACCATACTTCTGACATGGTGGTTTGGCCTTGGATAACTTTCATCAATCCGTCCTGTTCCATGGAAGTCATGCCATCTTCGAGGGCGGCTTTTTGAAGTGACGAAAGGGAAAGCTCTTTGAGAACGACTGATTCGATGTGAGGAGTAATGACAAATGTTTCAATGACAGCAATACGGCCTTGATAGCCGGTGTTGTTGCATTTTGGACAACCTTTACCTTGTTTGCAAGTGTGCGGAACGGTGGTGATACCACGTCTTTTTTCCGGAGGAATCTTATTAAAAATTTTGACCATCTCTTCGTAGATCAGAGGATCAATATTTACCTCTTCCATACAATGAGAGCAAATGCGACGGACGAGACGTTGAGCGATGATCAGGTTGATGGAACTGATAATCAAATATGGTTTGACTCCCATTTCTATTAGACGGGGGATGGCGCCGGCGGCGTTGTTGGTATGTAGTGTTGAAAGTACGAGGTGACCAGTCAAAGAAGCTTGAGTAGCTATTTCTGCCGTTTCGTTGTCACGAATTTCGCCGACGAGGACAATGTCCGGGTCTTGACGGAGGATTGATCTTAAGCCGGATGAAAAAGGACATACTTTTTCATCCGGCTTAAGATCAATGTCCGGGTCTTGAC
>DAIREY010000050.1:0-5778 GCA_036795335.1 Patescibacteria group bacterium | reverse complement strand
TTTGAGACGGGCTAATTCGCGCTCTATTTGGGCTTGCAGAGCGGTATAGTCTTTTTTGTCGGAAATTTTGGCTTGCATCAATTTTTCTGCTTCCGCTTTGGCAGCCAAAACTCTTTCTTCAATAATTTCTTCGATTTTTTCAGCTGCATCAGCCATGATGTTTACCTCTTTTTCATTGATTTCTACAAATCCGCCCAAGACAGCAATGGGGATATGTTTTCCTTCTTGAACATAGATTAGTTCGCCGGGAGCCAGAGTGGAGATAATTGGAATATGACCGGGCAAAACAGTAATGTCACCTTGCACGGTATGCATAGTCACTTGCGATACTTCTGTTGACAAGAGAGTTCTCTCCGGAGTAATGATTGAAAGTTGTATATTTGACATTGATATTAGATAAAATATTATTTACCGACTTGATCGATACCACCTTTCATGTAAAAATCATTCTCATTTTTGTCATCGTGCTTGCCGTCCAATATTTCACGAAAGCCGCGAACTGTTTCTTGACGAGAAACATATTGACCGGGAGTACCGGAAAATACTTCAGCAACAAAAAATGGTTGGGACAAAAACTTTTGGACTTTGCGGGCACGGGTCACCAACAATTTATCGTCATCGGACAATTCGTCGATACCCAAGATAGCGATAATATCTTGCAAATCTTTATATCGTTGCAAAATCATTTGGACTTCGCGGGCAGTTTCATAATGATCAGCACCAACGATATTCGGATCGAGAATGTTGGAATTGGAATCGAGCGGATCGACGGCCGGATACAGCCCCAACTCAGCCAAGGATCGATTCAAAACAACCGTAGAATCAAGATGTTGAAAGGTAGTAGCTGGAGCGGGATCAGTCAAATCGTCAGCGGGTACATAAACAGCTTGTACCGAAGTAATAGAACCTTCTTTGGTGGAAGTGATGCGTTCTTGCAAAGCACCCATTTCGGTAGCCAATGTCGGTTGATAACCAACGGCCGAAGGCATGCGTCCCAACAAAGCAGACACTTCGCTACCAGCTTGCGTAAAACGGAAAATATTATCAACAAACAATAAAACATCTTGTTTTTGTTCATCACGGAAATGTTCAGCCATAGTAAGAGCAGTCAGTGCAACGCGGGCTCTGGCTCCAGGTGGTTCATTCATCTGACCAAAGACAAGAGCGGTTTTATCCAAAACACCGGAATTGGCCATATCATGATACAAATCATTTCCTTCACGAGTACGTTCTCCCACACCGGCAAACATCGAAACACCTCCATGCTCGGCGGCAATATTACGAATCAGTTCGGTAATAACCACCGTTTTCCCTACTCCGGCGCCACCAAACAAACCGACCTTACCACCTTTCAAAAATGGACAAATAAGGTCAATTACTTTTATACCGGTTTCAAATACTTCCACTTTGGTGGATTGTTCAGTCAATTTGGGAGCTTTGTTGTGGATCGGAGCGGTTTTTTTGGTCTTAACATCTTTTTGACCGTCAATCGCTTGCCCCAAGACATTGACCATGCGCCCCAATGATTCTTTGCCAACCGGCACGGAGATGGGAGCACCGGTATTGATTACTTCTTGGTTTCTTTTTAAACCATCAGTTGAACCCATGGAAATAGCGCGAATCGTTGAATCACCCAAATGCTGAGCGGTTTCTAATACAATCGTTTCACCATGATTGTTTTCGGCTTTTAAGGCATCATATATTTCCGGCAATTGATCGGAGAATTCGACATCTACCACCGGACCAATGATTTGTTTAATTTTTCCAGTATGCATAATAAAGTTTGATTAAAACGAGTTATAAATATGATAAAAAAAATTTAAGTTAAATGGAGTTGGCGCCGGCGACGATTTCGGCAATTTCTTGAGTGATGGCAGTTTGACGAGCTTTGTTGTAGGCAAGAGATAATTCATCGATCACATCGCTAGCGGCGTTGTAGGCATTGCGCATGGCCATCATACGAGCGGAATGTTCACTGGCATCAGATTCCAAACAAGCTTGATAAATTTGCAATTCCAAAATACGGGGCAGTATTTGGTCCAGAACTTTGGCAGGAGATGGTTCAAATTTGTATTCAAAGAAGATATTTTCGGTCGGAGAATTTTCCGGTGATTGACCGACATCGCCAAGATCTTGATCGATAGAGGTAGATAGCGGCAACAATGTTTTTATCACCGGTATTTGACGCATGGAAGATTGATAGTCAGTATAAAGCAATTTGATTTGCTGATATTTTTTGGTAACAAAACCTTCTAATAAGATCTTGGTAATCGGATCAATAGTAACAATATTTTGCATCAAATCAGGTTTATCAAAATTGGCTACAATCGGATGATGCAATTTTTTGATTTCTTCGGCTGCTACTTTGCCAAAGGTAATGAATTCATACTTGATATTGTCTTTAGTAAAGTTTTGGGCAGCTTGATGAGCCAAACGTACTAAGCTGGTGTTGAACCCACCGCACAATCCACGATTGGATGATATAGCCAAAACAGCCACTCGTTTGACGTTGGGATGTTGTTTTAACAAAGGATGCTGGTATGAAACATTGGAGTTGGAGATACTTTGAATAATCTGCCAGGTTTTCAGGGCATACTGACGAGAAACAACAACTTGAGCCACCGCTTTGCGCATTTTGGCTGCTGATACCAACTCCATGGCCTTGGTAATTTTTTTGGTATTGTTGATGGATTTAATCCGACGCTTGATGTCTCGAGTATTGCTCATAAAAATTATTTGGTTGATGAGTTATTATTTTCCAGGTAATCAATGGTTGATTTGAATTCCTCGATGGCTTTAACGATCTTTTTTTCGATTTTTTCAGTTATTTCTTTTTGTTTCTTTAGCTCGGCTTCCACTTGACCGGATTCGTTGGCTAAAAATTTAACAAAATCGTCTTTGAATTGCTTGATTTTATTAACCGGAACATCATTGAGATGACCGTTGTTGGCGGCATACAAAATAATCACTTGCTGCTCAACCGGCAAAGGTGAATATTGCGGTTGTTTCAATAATTCCGTTATGCGTTTACCAAGTTCAATTTGTTGTTTGGTGGATTCGTCGAGATCTGATCCAAATTGAGCAAAGGCTTCCAATTCGCGAAATTGAGCCAAAGATAATTTTAACTTACCAGCCACTTTTTTCATGGCTTTGATCTGAGCGGAAGAGCCAACACGAGAGACGGAAAGACCGATATTAAGAGCCGGTCGAACACCTTTATAAAATAAATCTGATTCAAGGAATATTTGACCATCAGTAATGGAAATAACGTTGGTGGGAATGTAGGCGGAAATGTCACCGGCTTGAGTTTCGATAATTGGCAAGGCAGTAATGGAACCGCCACCAAAATCTTCATTCATTTTGGCTGATCTTTCCAAAAGACGTGAATGGAGATAAAACACATCACCAGGATAGGCTTCACGACCGGGTGGACGACGCAGTAATAGTGATATTTCACGATAAGCAACGGCATGTTTGGATAAATCATCATAGATAATTAGAACGTCTTTGCCTTGGTCCATAAAATATTCAGCGATCGCACAGCCGGCGTAAGGAGCAATATAATTATATGCCGGACTATCAGAGGCGCCAGCCAAAACAACGGTGGTGTATTCCATGGCACCGTGTTCATTTAATTTATCAATTATTTGAGCGACCTTGGATTTTTTTTGACCGATAGCGACATAAACGCAAATCATGTCCTGGCCCTTTTGATTGATAATCGCATCAATCGCCAAAGCTGTTTTGCCGGTTTGACGATCACCAATAATTAATTCACGTTGACCGCGACCAATGGGAATAATGGCGTCAATCGCCATAATACCGGTTTGAACGGGCTGATTGACTGACTGGCGTGAAATAACACCAGGAGCGATCTTTTCAATCGGATAATATTTTTTGGTTTTGATCGCGCCGCCACCATCCAATACCTCACCCAAAGGATTGACTACTCGGCCGATAATACTATCGGCGACCGGAATGGACAAAATGCGACCGGTACTTTTCACCTCATCGCCTTCGCGGATATTTTCGAAATTGCCAAAAATGATCACACCAACAGTATCTTCATTGAGATTGAGAGCGACGCCAAATTCACCATTGGCGAATTCGACAATTTCTTGAGACATAACATCATGTAAGCCGGCAATAATAGCAATACCATCCCCCACTTCCATGACAGTGCCGATTTTTTCAATTACCGGACGATGATCGATTTTACCAAATTCTTTTTTGAGTTGTTCAACGATATGAGTTTTTGACAAATGTTTAGTCATGTTTGTTTATGAATGGAAGTAAAAAATTATTTATTTGTAGATGTTAATTGATGATCGAGACTAGTGTCGATTTTTTGATTGTCATATTCGATAATCGCACCGGCAATAATTTGAGGATCTTGATGATAGTTGATAATAACTTTTTTGTGCAACGTGGCGGAAAGCTGTTTTTCCATTTGACTGATACTTGGTCTGGAGGCTGAACTAAATTTAACAATTTCAATTTGATCTGACAAAGTCTGCGGCGGTTGATTATCGGTAAAAAAAAGTGGGTAGTCATCGCGAATAAGCGTAATAATTTGATTAATGTCTTGGTTGGCGAACGGTGAATTGGCATCGGACGAACGACGGATTTTGAGCTTGGAAGTGACAGAAAAATCAATTTTTTGATCTCGGAAATAGATCACCAAACCGCCGATAATTTGGGGCCGAATAAGATTTTTGATGATAATATTGCGTCTGATTTGTTGGGAAAGGTGAGCGGCCAAAACATGCAGGTTGCGCAGCGGCAGGGAGCTAATCAAAACCAATTCGATGGTGTTTTGTTGAAAATCAAAATACGTAATAAAGTCAGCAATGATTTGATCAGCGAGCTTTATTTGTTCGTGCTGACGAACAGTTGTGACAAAGTCACGGATCAGTTGATCCTGCCTTTTGGTTGGTGTTTCCAGCAATTGGTCATAGAGAGCAGCAGCGTATTGTTGAGAAGTAATTTTTGACAAGGGACATTGAAAAAAAAATAATTAAAGCATTGATTTGATTGCTTCTTTGATCATTTTCTGATCGTCTTTACCGGTAATCTTTTTGGAAAGCAATTGTTCGGTGACAGAAATAATGATTTCGCTTAATTCATCGATAATGTTTTGTTTGATATCTTTGGACATTTGAATATTTTCCAGTTTGGCTTTGGCAATGATCTTTTCCGCTTCCGCTTTGGCAGTGGATACAATTTCTTGTTTTTCCACTTCGGCAGTAGCTTTGGAATCAGAAATAATTTGTCTGGCCTCTTTCTTGGCTTTGAGAATGGTTTGTTCACGATCTTTAGCGATTTTCAACAATTCATGTTCAATTTTTTCCGAGTCGGTGATACTTTTTTTGACTTGCCGTTCTCTATTTTTAAGAATTTGTAAAATAGGTCGGTACAAGAAATAATTCAAAACCATAATCAGAATTAGAAAATTTAATAATTGTGCCAATAATAATCGGCCGTCAATGCCTAGTTTGGTAATTAGATCCATAATTATTTATTTTTTATCGATTTACAATTGGCAACTTCCAATTACTTTGGTGGAAATTGGGAGCTGCACAACTGAAAAAAGTCTTAGGTAAATTTGATGATCAAAGCAATTACTAAAGCATAGATAGCAATAGCTTCCGCAAAAGCCACAGCAAGAATCATGGCTGTTTGGATTTTAGGGGCAGCTTCCGGATTGCGGCCGATAGCTTCCAAGGCTTTGGAAGCCAACATACCGATAGATAATGCGGGAAGCATTCCTCCGATAGC
>DAIREY010000117.1:0-1193 GCA_036795335.1 Patescibacteria group bacterium | reverse complement strand
GGTGCATAGCTCAGTCGGTAGAGCAGTTGCCTCTTAAGCAAACGGTCGAGGGTTCAAATCCCCCTGCACCCATTTTTTCGTTCATTTTCTATTTATTTGGCGATTGTTTATGATAAGATTTAAAATAGATATAAATATTTAAATAAACCAATATGCGATCGGACAAAAGTGCTTTTGTAATCAATTCATTTTTGGTTCTTCTGTTTCTTTTTGTTATCGCAATTATTGCTTATCTTCTTTACAGCCATTGGCTGTCCAATCAATTAAAACAAAATTCCGGTCAAGATCGTACCATAGTTATCGAAAACAATCAGCCGGAAAACGATCAGACTACCGCCGGTTCCCCGACATCCACTACTTTTGATTCCAAGATGGCCACTTTTTCTTATATCTATCCTTCCGACTGGACAGTTTCTGAAAACACCGAAGCTGATTTTACTACCATTCGTGACGCCAACAACTCCAATGCCGTCACCATTCGAGTTGTCAAAAAAATTGATAGTTTAAAAAAATTATCTCTGGAAGATTATGCCTCACAAGCGGCCGCCCAAGAGATTCAAGGTTTCAAAACTCTCAAATCAATTAATCGTATTACAGCCGATTCCGGAGCGATTGGTTATCAAACGGTGTGGATGGTGCAGTTTTTGGGTGGTGAAGAATTTGCTTCCAATCCAATTACCTATTTTGATCACCCGTTTGATCCGGAAAAATCTATTCAGATCAATCTGGAAAACGATAAATATCTTGATACTTATAACCAAATTATTCAAAGTTTTACTATTAAATAACAATTTTCATGAACCAAATATTGCCTCGTCGTCTTATTCGGATATTTGCCGCCATCCATCTTTTTTTGTGGGTTGGTGGATTGACGTGGGCTTTTGCCTCGGCTCAAGATGTAGTCACTTACCAAGCCACCAATCCGTCTGTTAATTCCAACTTCACTCTGTCTTTAACGCCCGACTCGTTGTCTTCAATCAAGATTCAATGGAATACCCGAGCCAACATCAAATCATACACCATTTTACGACGCTACACATTATCCGGCCAATCGAGCGGCGACAATGTGGATCAAACTTCCGGCATGGATATTGTCCAAGTTATCACTGAACCGAGCTATTACTATTATACCGATCAAGCTGTCGATGCCACTCAAAACAATGTTTATTATCAAGTCAAAGCCGAATATACCA
>DAIREY010000049.1:0-5839 GCA_036795335.1 Patescibacteria group bacterium | reverse complement strand
ATTAGATACCCGATAAAGAATATTCGCTTCGCTCATGTCTTTTCGGGTATGACAGAATTAGTTAATTATTTTTTTCCTCTGCGATTCGTTTGAAATTTGAAATTTGATATTTGGAATTTCTTGCGATTTCACTTGGATATTGAAAATTGATCCTTGTTTCTTGTTATTGATGAGATCCCCGCACGTAGGCGGGGATGACAGAAAAGTTATTTTTTCCCTTTGCGCTTCGTTTGGAATTTGGGATTTGATATTTCTGGCGATTCTAATTGGATATTGGATATTGTTTATTGAATTGCATATTGCATATTGCGTTTTGCATATTATTAGTGTTTACAATTTCTTGCGCTTTTAATTGGATATTGCATATTGATACTTGTTGGTGCTTGATCATTAACATAGAAATATTCATGATATGATAATCTTATGAAGAAAAAAACCAAAAATATCCCCAATAGTTTTGCTCTATTACCCAACGGAATATGGTTAGAATACGATTCGTACTCAACGATTTGTTGGCATAAAAATTCCGATTATTTGTTGTTTGAATACAAACAACCAGCCTCCAATATATTCAATAAAATTCCATTTATTCGTGCCTACTTATATTTGTTTCAACAAATTATTGGTAAAATTAAAATTTTGTCTTATCTGAAAAAATCCTATCGTCATCAGACCGGGCAATCAGTAGACATTTTATCCGCTGACAAAAATTTTTTTTATCTTATATTTGTCAAAATAACTATCAGCTTGTTGTTTATAATAATTTTTGCCTATATTCAAACTACGTTAAACAAAATATATGGATTAATTTTTTTTGACCACATTGGCATCATATTGTTTCAGCAGACATTGTGGTTGTTTCTGCAAATTTTTCTAATATATTTGATAATTTATATTCTTGCCGGTCATCAAATTTTTCGCCAAATATGTAAATATCGGCATGCTCTCCGTTTGTGTTGTCAAAAATATTTGCGTAACGAAATTGTTTTTTTTATTTTATTAACACTATTTGCCATCTATTGGGGAAAAATAGTTAGTATGATTTTTTATATTAATTTTTGGTTTGTGCTTTTTGTAATTTTTCCAATTATTTATGAAATCAATAATTATGCCGAAAAACATCTCGACAATTTTCTTTTTTTTGTTTTTTATTCGCCCATATATTTTTTCGACAAACAATTCATTTTTCCATCATCCGAAAACGAGCAAAAGTGTATATTGTTAGCTCTTGATGAATAATATTTGTAGAAGATTAATCTACTACCACGCAAGTAATATTTTTATAAATTGATTCCATTGCCTCTTTTTGATATTCTTCACATTCAACTATAACTTTCGGCTTGATATTCATTTTTTTTATCTGGGCAAACAAATCTTTGTAGTAGTCTAAGCCATTTTCACCGGCATATAAAGCTAAATGCGGCTCATAACTCAAGTCGGTTGCATATTTGTTTCTATTTATCGGGTCAAGATAAGGTAGATTGGCAACAATCAAATCCACATTTTGGATCTCCTTAATATCTTGCAATAAATCAGATTGAATAAATTTAATTTTTTTAGATAGCCGCATTTTTTTTGCATTACTCTTGGCCGTATTCAGTGCTTTTTCAGACACATCGGAAGCAATAATTTGTATATTTTCATCATCAAAATCATATTTTTCTTTCCAATTTTTTAGGCATGAAGCGATTGACAAAGCAATGGCACCGCTACCCGTCCCCAGATCCAGTATAGTTAATTTATTTTTTTTATTGTTCTTGATATATTCCAATGCTTTTTCCACCAGCTCCTCTGTTTCCGGTCGGGGAATAAGCACGCTTCCATCCACATCAAATTTTAAACCAAAAAATTCTTTGAAGCCTACAATATATGCAATTGGCTCGCCATTTTTTCTTCTGGCTATCAACCGTTCATAATCATGATAGCTTTTTTCAATAACCTCTCTACTTGGCTCAAAATAGATTTCTTCTTTCGAAGCGCCGGTGGCATGCTGTAATAATAATTCCGCATCCAACGCCGGAGTAGTGGTGATTTGCGATTCTTCCAAAGCGTGTTGACCCCACATCAGAGCCATGGCTACCGTATAATAATTTTCATTCATCTTATTTTAAAATTATGTTAGTAAAAATTATCTTAAATAATATTTGCTAGTTTTTTTTCTTCATCAATCTTTTGCAATCGTTCAATAATTGCATCAATCTCGCCGTCTATAATTATTGGTAAATTACTCCAAGATTCTTTGATCCTGTGGTCTGTCACTCGATCTTGTGGATAGTTGTATGTGCGTATTTTTTCACTGCGGTCGCCGGTGCCCACTTGAGTTTTTCGTTCATCACCCCTTTCTTTCCGTAATCTTTCTTGTTCTACTTCGTACAATCTAGCACGCAACACCATCATTGCTTTCTCTTTATTTTTCAACTGTGATCTTTCATCCTGGCAAGTCACAACGGTGTTAGTTGGTAAATGAGTAATACGTACCGCTGAGTCCGTTGTGTTGACGCTCTGTCCGCCGCATCCACTGGAACGAAACACATCAATTCTCAAATCTTCCGCCCTGATTTCCAAATCCACTTCCTCGGCTTCTGGCATAATAGCAACTGTGGCAGTTGAAGTATGTATTCGACCGGATTTTTCTGTCTCCGGCACTCTTTGCACACGGTGCACACCCCTCTCGTATTTCAGAGTTTTAAAAACATTTTCGCCGGATATAGAAGCAATTACTTCTTTGATTCCGCCCACGCCGGTATTATGTACCGAAATAATTGACACTTTCCAACCAACTCTCTCTGCATAACGGCTATACATGCGCAGTAAATTTGCAGCAAATATTCCCGCTTCATCCCCGCCGGCACCGGCCCTGATTTCCATGATAACGTCTTTATTATCATCGGTGTCCGGTGGAATAAGGGCCAACTTCAAATTGTCTTCGGCTTGTTTTTTTCTTTCTTCCAATCCGCTCATTTCGGCTTGTGCCAATTCAACCAATTCCATATCGGCGGCCTTTTCAATTATTTCTGCATTTTCCTGATAATTTTTTTCGATATGCAAAAAAATATCAATTTTTTCTACTATCTTTTGCAAGCGGCTGTGTTCAGTGGATATTTTCCGAAAACTTTTTTGGTCACTAATAATCGCCGGATCGGATAATTTTTGTTCCAAAGAGTTCAACTCATCTCGATAATTTTGCCATTTATCCATTTTTATTTCTTATTGCAATTATTTTACAAAAACAGTACTTTCAAATAATCGAAAATACTGTTTTATAACATACAGCCCAAACAAAATTTAGGCTGTAATATCACATTAGCTAATTTGACTTTTTTGACTTCTTTTCTGCTACTTTGGCTATTTCTTCTTTTGATGCTTTTCTAACTTTAACTCTCTTCATCTCCTGTTCCAATTTTTTATCTTCCACTTTTTTCTTTTCTGCCGCTCTTTCCATACGTCGTTGTTCTTGCTCAGCCATAATTTGCTTAATATCGTACTTGGCTTGTTGTTTTTTCTTTCGTGCTTTCTTTGCTTTTCCTTGTTGATCTTGTTTGATCTTCTCGGCAGTCGTCATTCTCTTCTTGAATTTATCGACGATACCTTCCGTATCTACCAATTTTTGTTTGCCGGTAAAGATCGGATGACATTTTGAACAAATTTCCACCCGCATTTCTTTTACTGTCGAGCTGGTATTGATCACTGCACCGCAAGCGCAAGTAATCGTTGCTTCCTCATATTTTGGATGTATTCCTGTTTTCATGATATTTTAAATACTATTAATTAAGTGTGTACAAGATGAATAATAACATATATGTGCAATATTGTGCAATAAAAAAACCAGTTAAAATTTATCTGGAACATTATAAATTATAAATATTTTCTTAATACTCGATATATTTTGCTATTTTCATAATATCAAGAAAAAAATTGATTTGTTTGGCAAGTTTCTTCCAGTATTAACGCTCGACTATTTCATCTTTTACAAATTTATTTATCACTTACAAAGCATTAACTATCTACCCCAACAACTTCAAGCGATGTTTAATCTCTTCATCCACCTCTTCTCGCTCTCGTCCGAATTTCAAACGAGACAATTGTTTGATCGCTTCGCCCAATTCTTTATTTGGATTCGGTGAATACAAAGTACTCATGCTAAATGGTTTGGAGGCAGTTCCGTCAATCAACAATTTTACATAAGCAACGTGTTGATCAATGTTTGCCAAATCTTCCTTCAAAAAAACCGGTTTAAATTCGTTTTCCAAAGCTTCAGCATCTTTCATTGAAGTACGTAAGATAATATAAGTACCCACGTTACCAAACACCGCATCGCGCACCTGTGTTAACCCGCGTTTTTCATCAGACAGTTGGTCGATATATTGGTGGGCGATAGTTAGACCCAAGGCATATTTACGAGCTTCTGACAAAATAGTCGCAAAAGTATTGGTGGCAAAATTTTGAAACTCGTCAGCGTACAAGAAAAATGGTCGGCGGTCCGATTCCGGAATGTTTGTCCGGCTCAAAGCCGCCATTGATATTTCTTCTGTCAAAATAGTACCAATCAAACTGGAATTAACATCTCCCAATTTTCCTTTGGATAAATTGGCGATCAGGATTTTTCCTTCATCCATAATTTGTCTTATATTAAAAGACGATTTGGATTGCCCCAATGTGTTACGGACGGTCACGTTAGTTATGAATTGACCAAACTTGGCGGCAAAGTAGGGGATCATTTCATCTTTTTCTCGCTGGCCCATTGAGCCAAAAACTTTAATCCACCATGACTTTACTGTTGGATTGTGGACTTTGGCTACTTTTTCCATTTGATATTCTTCATCAGTAAACAGATTAACAATATCGACAATAGTGCCTGGTTGATTATCGTCCGCCATCAAAGTCAAACATCCGTTGCGAAAATAGTCTTGCAATCGTGGAGAAAATATTTCTTCGCCAAACATCTTGATCATAATATTTAATGCCGACATAGCGCGTAACTCTTTTTCTTCTTCCGACTTTGCTTCAAACAAATTTAGACCCATCGGCATTTCCAAATCACCGCCCGGATCAAAATATATCAAATCATCGGCTCGCTCTCTAGGAATGTGGTCCAATAGTGATTCAGCCAAATCACCGTGTGGGTCTAAGATGCACAGCCCTTTGCCATTTTCTATATCTTGTTTGATCAAACTGAATAACAACGACGATTTACCGGTACCGGTTCGTCCCAAAATATATACGTGGCGCATCCTATCCTTTTCTTTAATATAGACACTTTTTCTTACCCCGCGATAAACATTTTCCCCCAATTTCAAACCTTCATTTGGAGCACCTGGGGGTAGGGGAGCGCGTTTTGCCAATAGCCAGTTGATATTTGGTGTATCGACATGCTGATTGGGAAAATGAATTACTGTTGCCAGTTCTTTGGTATTCAAAATTATTTTGGTATCATCCGCAAATCGACGAAAAATATAATCCTTAATCACTTTGTCTTTATTAATCCTTTCTTTTTTAAAACCGTTTCTTTCCGGTGATAAAAATTGTGTAAAGGCACTAAAAATATTATCCAAATTTGCCTGCGCACTCGATGTGTCTGATGAAGCCGATATTATTCTTATTTTTGTTTCAAAACCCACTTTGCTTGCTTTTTCTTCTAGCGCTTTTACCAATTCTCTTTGCAGCTCGGTCAATTCCACTTTTTCTTCTTTCAATGATTTGGTCGGGTCGCTGGCTGAGCTTGTTCGGTTGAATAAATTATCCAATAGCAACATAATTGCTTTACCAAACAGACTTAAAATTTTCATCAGTAAGCTTTGTTCATTGATTGGTTTGCCTTGTTGCATATTGTGTGCGGCCG
>DAIREY010000048.1:0-5934 GCA_036795335.1 Patescibacteria group bacterium | reverse complement strand
ACTGCGACAATATTCTGCTTAATTAAAGTATTGAGAGAGGCACGAGACACCTTCAAGGATTTTCTAACGTCAGACCACGATGAATTGGGATTTTCTTCCAAAAAAAGAAAAATATCCCATTGACGCGGTTTGGATGGCAACTTTTGTAAAGTTTCGTCAGTTACGGCAGAATAATTGATCGATAGAATTTCTTGATACTTTGGTTTACTCTTGGGTGCGGACAAACGATAATGAACAGATAATACCTTTTTTTTGATCAAGTTGTTTAATATCGAAGCGTAACGAAAATCAAAATGTTTGGCGAGCAAATCGTCGGTTACTTCTTGCTGTTGATTTTTTACAAACCGGTAAATCTGTTTTTGTTTGGCGGTAAACCGAAGAGGCGAAGGAAGGTTATACGGCAAGTATATTTTTTCGATGGACGACAAGATAAAACCAGGTACCATGGCGAAAGTCGCTTGGCCCAGGGAACAGAAATAATAATCGGCAATATAATCAGACAGTTTAAGCTGTGTTGCCGATAATACCGGTGATTGAAAAACAACACTGTCGATACTTTTGATTATTTCCAGCGATGGGTTGGGTAATTTTTTTGATAATTGATAAATGATGCCATATTCAATCCGGCGGCCAAAAGGTACAGTGACCAATACGCCGATACCGACTTTAGAGTACAAATCAACGGGTATTTGATAGGTAAAAGAGCCGGAATCAGATCTGGCTTTGGTGTTGACAATTACTTGTGCATATTGATATGACATATTTATATTATATAAAAAAACAGAGATGTTAAAAACACTCTGTCTAAATTATCAATTTTTGTTCAAAAGGTACTCATAGCAATCATCCACCAGCTGCCGGTTGCGAACCGGCAGACTTGCTGAAAAATATTTGAAAAGAGTGAGAAAATTTTCCAAATGGTAATCGGATAGATAACCGGAAAAAACCGAAGATTTGGTCAAAATTGTATCTTCGATAAAATCAATTTTGGCTTCAATTTCCAACGCCGAATCCATTATGATAGACCACCTCCTTTTATACATTAATAGTATGCGCCTGAGATTGATGGTACTTTTTTTGGATGTATCGATAACAATCATCGACCATTTTTTCATCGTCTATCTCGATTTGATGATTGATCATGTAAAAAAGTTCGATAAGTGAATCGATACAATTTTCATCTGTTTTTTCAAACAAATATAACTTTGTCTTGGCAAAAGCCTGTTTTATGTATTCAATTTTTTGTTTACTGGTTACACACAATTTTTTGTCCCCCCGTATTTTTGTTTCGTAAAACATAATGATTGATTGTGGTTTTGAGATATTGATAAGCGACGTTTAGTTCAAGAAAAGAAATGTGTTTGCCGTCGATGATTTTACGAATCTCATCGGGAACAAACAATCGATTGGTACCGTTTGGCTCGCTGGAGATGTGTTTGCGATTGTAGTTGGTAATTGGAAAACATTTGGCGCTGCAAACAATAAACTGCCACATTACCTCATAACCCAAATCGAAAAGAACCTGATCGGAAAAACAGTCGCAAGAATATTTGTCCTGAATTGCAAATTTAATACTATCAATTGCTTGAAAAGAAATTATACTTTCGTATGGCAAAGTAGATAAATTTAAATATCGATATTCTACTACCTTCTTTTCAATGGCAGCAATCATTATTTTGCTATTGATTTGATGTATTATGTCAAAGCTATCAAATAATAATTGATAATCATCAAGCAATAAGTTAGTAGAATTTAACAACCTATTGGATTGACGATTGAGCCGCATCAAAATTTTTTGATGGTCGGTGCTAAAATGCGATATGTACCGACCAAAATTTTGACAAAATAAGTTTAGGAGATCTTGAACAATGGTAATTTCTTTTGTTTTCGTCGAGATCACAGAATGCAATATTTTTCCCTCCTTTTTTTTAACGTTCTTTTATCCATATTTTATAATTTTTTGGGACAATAGAAAATGTGTATAAATAAAAAAGAGCTGATGCGGTCGATGGCAAGCTCTTTTTTGCAATATTTATTTTTCTGTGGATTTTAATAAAAAATATAAATATTTTTTATTAAAATGTGTGGTGTCAATTTTTTCGAGTTCGAGTGCTTTAGAGAATTTTTTTTCATAAAAAAACGGATCGTCGTTATCATAAGAATAGTGACTACGAAAAGCGATTAAACGAAATAGGTTGGCTTTTTCGGCAGGATTGTTAATAATACAATGCAAAAACGAAATCTCGGAAAAATCGAGAAAACCATGTCGGACAAGACGATCAACATAATATGACAATTTTAATGATTTTGTTTTGTATATATCACTATCATCATCGATATTAGGCATGGAAAATTCCAAGTAGTGATCAGTTTTTTGGACCGATAGTTGATAAGCGACAATGTATTCATAAGCAAAATCGACGCTGATATCCAATAATTTTTCGTCAATGTACCATTTTGCCTGGTATTCAGCGCGGACTTTTGCCTTTACATCCATTGCCCTTTCATTTGCCGAGTAATATCGAGAAGCCAATTTGATCATATATTGCACGTTGACCAAATTTATACAGTTAAAAGACTCTATAGCTAAAACCAAATCACGGTAGTTTATATCCAGATCGATAGTGTCTTTTTGAGAAACAAGTCGTTTGACGGCCGGAATAGCTAAGATAAATTTGGAATAGCTGTCTTGACCATGAAATTCTTTTTGAAAAATATCGCTAGCTCTGTCTTTGACAAACTGATCCAAACTTTCAACAATATAGTGAATTTTTTGGCTCACTTCTTTGATCTCCGATGAAGTGAGTTCAATGGGTGAATTTTTCCAATATTGTAGTATTAATAGCAACTTGTCATTTTGATTGCGACATTTGAATAGTTCTTGTTGAAAATTTTCCAAGAATTCATTTTCTTTTTCTGTAATAATAGTGGATAAAGATGAAAAAATATGTACATCGGTTTCACCAAATTCTTGACTATCCAACGTTGACTTGGCTTGGCATAGATATACTTCAAACGGTTTTCTCTGAATAGGATCGATATTATTGGATATTTTAGTAAAATATTGCGGGTATTTTGTGATTTTTTCAATAAAATTACTAACAACATTTATTTGTTCGTCACCTATTTGGTCTAACAATGTTTCGGACATTTTTTACCTAACACCTCTCTTTTTTTCTTTTTTTATTAATATGCAAAAAAATTGCTATGTAATGTGTTGTAATTCTTTATAAAAAAATTGACCAGAAAAGGTCTTAAAAAATAAACCTGAAAGATGTTTTCAGATTTATTTCCACAGGTAATAATTTAATTAGAGATTGAATAGTCTGGTAGCGTTGGCGGAAGTTTGTTGACCAACGTCCTCAATGGAAATTTCTTTTAGGGCGGCAATACGGCGGGCGATCTCAACAACAAAAGCCGGTTCGTTACGTTGGCCACGATATGGTTCGGGAGTAAGATATGGGGCGTCGGTTTCGATCAAAATTCGATCCAAAGGTGCTTTTTGGATAACTTCAAAAATTTCCGGTTTGGTGGCCTTGTCTTTGTAGGTTATATTGCCACAAAAACCCAGATATAGTCCCAAGTCTATCACCTTGGCAGCCAGTTCCCAATCACCGTCAAAGCAATGCCACACGCCGCGTACTCCTTCGTTTTTAAATAAATTCAATAATTCCAGAGTATCAACGGCGGCCGAACGAGAGTGAATAATGACCGGCTTGGCCTCCTGACATGACAATGATAACATCTGCTCAAAAATTTGTACTTGTTGGCTGGCAAAATCTTGATGACGATAATAATCCAAACCAATTTCGCCAATGGCAACGATCTCGTGTTTGGGCATCAGCGCGGCTAATTCTTGAACATTTTGCAAGGTGGCGTTTTGGACATAGTTGGGGTGAAATCCGACGGCCGCGTAAAGCATCGGATCGTCTTTGGCCAAGTGAAAAGCGATTAACGAACTATCCAAATCAACTCCGGGAATAATAACATGGGAAATATCAGCTTGTTTGGCGCGAGCAAGAATATCCTGCCGTTCGTTTTCCAATTCGGGCAAATTGAGATGACAATGACTATCTATATACATATATGATCGTTAGTGAAATGAATAAATAATGCAGGAAATAATGACTAGCAAGGCAATAATTTTTCTTTTCTCAAGTCTTTCTTTAAATAGATAGTATGACAAAATGGTAGTGCCGATCGGATACAGCAATAATATCATTTGAGTTTTGGCGATGCCAATTAATTGATAACCATAAAATGATAGAATCATAGTTGATACGGCAAAAATGGCAACATAGACGGTGCGCCAAAAATTGGCGGAAGAAATGTTGGACATTTCTTTCAGACCAACAACAGAAAAAATAAAAGCCAAAAAGAAAGTTCGAACAAAATACAGTACGGCCGGACTATACACATGCAGCAATTCTTTGTGATACAAACTTTCGATAGCCGCTAACATGATGGAAAAAAATAATGGAATGGTGATAGAGATTTTTTCGATGCGCCACCGTGATTGATGACTGAGAAATAAGGCGGCAGCAGCTACCAAGCTGGCGATAATCACTTTTTCACTTCTTTCTTCAGAATAGACGATCATACTAAAAATGATTGTTAAAAGCGGTTGCGAAATAGCAATTAGCTGAAAATCAGACAAGGTGTCACTTTCCAAACAAGTGTAGTAATAATAATTCCAGACAGCGGCTAATAAAATCATGACCAAGAACAGAAACAGATAATAGGCAGAAAAAGCATACTCCAAATTGATATCACCGAAGAAAAAAGAAATAATGCCGGAAAGAATAAAAAGAAAAATAAAGAGCCAAGCAGAAAATGCCTTGACATCCATCCGGTCACGCGATAATAATTTTTTGTTGGCGGTAGTAGCGACAATATTGGCAATAGCCGCACAAAAAGCATAGAACATTTTGTTTTGTAAATTATTTTTTTAAGCCAATTTGTTTTTCCAATATATAGTATAACTTTTTCCATTCATCAATGGAAAGCGTTTGAGCTCGACGATCGGGGGCGATATCGCTAGCAGACAACAATTCCGATGCTTTTGTCTTGGAGATATTCAAACCGACCGACAAATTGTTGGCCAAAGTTTTGCGGCGGGCGGCAAAACCTATTTTGACCAAACGAAAATATTGATCAAAATTATCTACAGCGGGCATCTGAATTTGATCAACTGCTAAAATAGCCGAGTCAACTTTGGGAACCGGTCGAAATGATCGCTTGTCAACTTTGGCCACCAGACGGGGAACGCCAAAAGAGCCGATCAAATTGGAAAGAATGGTACAATCGTTTGGCGGCGGGACAATTTTTTTGGCAACCTCATATTGCATCATGAGAACAACTTTTTTGGGCAATGTTTGGCGATAATTAAAAATGGTACGAAAAATTAAACCGGTAACATGATATGGTATATTAGCCACGATTTGATATGATTGCCCCACAATCAGTTTTTGCCAATTAAAGGTATTGAAATCAGCATGATATACTTCTAAATTTGGATATTTAGCTTGCAACAAGCGCAAACCGGGAAGCAAGTCAGGATCGATTTCAATGGCGATCACTCGGCAAGATGTTTGACACAATTGCTCAGTGAGAATGCCGCGACCGGGACCAATTTCAATAACAACATTACAATCATTTAAAGACGCCGCCTGAAGAATAAGCGGCAAGACATCCTGATTGACTAAAAAATTTTGTGAATATTTGGGCATATCAACAAAAGAAAAGATAAGAAGATTAGGTTGATAAAAATCTTTATAACGGACTGACCGACACTTCAGTCAACCCTTGGCTAAGCGGGGCGATGGCAGAAAAAGCCACTGAGTTGAGATCAATAATGCGACCTGTCCAGGCAGCCGGTCCATAGTCGTTGACAGTCACGACTACCGAGGCCCCGGTAGTCGTGACTGTCAACGA
>DAIREY010000047.1:0-6181 GCA_036795335.1 Patescibacteria group bacterium | reverse complement strand
TGCCAAAGATAGCACCAAATATTATTATCGAATCGGCGCCTATCAAGATGGAGAAGTAATCGCCTATTCCAATACTGTCAAAATCACTTACAACGAAGATGACAATTCCGACACCGATCTTTCCGCCACCAACACCAATAATGGCATTAAATTGACTTGGGGTGAATATACCGATGAAGACATCGACGGCTACAAACTACTCAAATCCACTTCCGATTCCACTCCGACATATCCCGACCAATCATACAAATACATCAGCGGCAGTTCCAGCGAATCATACACTGACACAAATGTGGACGATGGTGAAGATTACTACTACCGTCTTGGATACTATCATGACAGCAGCATCATCAGCTACTCCAATATTGTTCATATTACCTACAATGAAGATGAAAACAATGGAGATTTCGATTTGTCAGCTACCAGCACCGGCAGCGGCGTCAAACTATCTTGGGACGAATCGGATGAAAATGAAATGGATAGTTACAAAATTCTCAAATCCACTTCCGATTCCACTCCCACTTATCCTTCCCAGTCTTACAAATCAATTTCCAACTATGATACTACTACTTATACCGACACTTCTGTCGATGATGGTGAAGACTATTATTACCGAGTCGCTATATACTACGACGGCAGCGTTAACGGTTATTCAAACATTGTTCATATTACCTACGATGAAAACAACGATGACGACGAAAACGACGTCAACCTTTCCGCTGAAAGCACTGACGATGGTATTGAACTAACCTGGGATGAATATACCGACGAGGATATCGACGGCTACAAATTGCTAAAGTCCACTTCTGATTCCACCCCAACCTACCCCAGCCAATCCTATCGATACATCAGTGGCAGTTCCAGCGAATCATACACTGACACGTATGTCGATGACGGCGAAGATTATTATTATCGTCTCGGTTTTTACAAAGATAGCGGAGTTGTTGGCTATTCCAATATTGTTCATGTCACATATGACGAAGGAAACGTTTCAGAAGACATCACTCTTTCTGCTGAAAGCACTGAAGATGGCATTCAGCTATCCTGGGATCGCTACAATGACTCCAATATTGATGGCTACAAAATATTAAAAACAGCTTCCGATTCCACTCCCACCTATCCGGACAATTCATATAAATATGTTACCGGCTATAAAAATAATGATTATCTCGACATCAATGTCGATGACGGCGAAGACTACTACTATCGCATCGCCGTCTACCAAGATGGTGATGCCATTTCATATTCTGACATCGTCCATATTACTTACGAAGAAAACTAATTCATCGTACCTGCCAAAGACCTCTTGTTATTAAGAGGTCTTTTTTATTTTTCCATTAATTTATATCTCCACTTCCATTCTCGACAGTGCCTGGCATAATCAACTCCCACTCTTGGTAAACAAACTATATCTTTTTGTCGCACAACATATCCGTCTTCTTCAATCCAAAGATTATTTTGCATCCCAATTATTTTATTATTCAAATGCTTATCAATCGCCAAGGCTTGACACAACTTCCCCGGACCATTCGTCAAACCTTCAATACCATTTTTTTGCACAAATTTTGTATCTTTGCCTCGCATTTTTCTCATCTGCTCCATTCCTTCGATTGGCCATGCCGTTCTAATCAAAACCGCCGCCGGAAAATCCACTGGCATAGTCACCAAATTCAAACAATAATACATACCATATATCAAGTAAACATATATTAATCCGGCTTCACCATACATAACTTCGGTTCGTGGCGTTCTACCCCGGCTGGCGTGACTCGCCAAATCGTCAAAACCGTGATAGGCTTCTGTTTCCGTAATTCGCACCTTAAGATAAATATTTTTATATTTCCGTACCAAAATTTTACCCAATAATTCCTGCGCTACTAAATTTGTGTTCCGATCAAAAAAATTTTGTTCCAAAATCATCATATTTTATTTTTACTTTCCTTGACTATATTTTCATTATATCCAATAATATAAATGATACAAATTTGTATCTAGCACTTTACAAAGGAGCGTGAACAAGATGGACATCAACAATCCAGAGATCCAAGAAAAAGCTAGGTGTGTTTACCAGGACTTGCTAAACACTCCTTCGCCAACCGGGTGCACCGAGAAAATCATTGAAAAATTAAAAAATTACTTCAGTGATTTGAACTGTCATTGCAGTCTTTCCCCTACTGGCAAACTTTTTGTCCAAGGAACTCACAACCAGGAACGTCAGAGGCATATTTTGTTTTTAATTCACGTTGACAATATTGGCTTATCTGTCAAAAACGTGGAAAAAAATAAAATCAACTTCTGCGACCTTGGCGCTGTTTCGCTTATCAACATCCTCGGTTTTCGCTGTACTGTTCATTCAGAAAAATACGACGAAAAATATCCGGGACGTATCATGGCAAAAACATCTTCCAAAATATTCGATGTTGAAAAAGTCGATGAGCAAAAAATCGACCACAAAAATGTTCACGTCGAATTATTTGACGACAAAAAATATGAGAAAGTTGAATCGGGAGACATTATCTCTCTTGATTCCCAACTAAAGTTTTTAGATGACAACTTAGTCTCCAGTTGCGGTCAAGACAACAAAGCCGGCATTTTGGCTCTCTACATGGCTTGCTGGTGGCTTAAAAAAAATGATAAAAATACCAACAATTTCACAATTGGTTTTAATACCACCGAAGAAATCGGCGAACCAATCGATACTGACAGCATCTTAAAAAAACCCGACATCTGCGTCATTATCGACGCCATACCCAGATATGAATATCTAAAAAATATAAAGCTAGAAGACGTTTTTATTGCTCGCCATAACAAAGCCGGTTTTTACAACAAAGAACTTCGACAATATATAAATAAAATTGCTGAAATCTATCACATAAAATATCAGACCGGTATGCTGGACCGTTACGCCTGTGATGGTACAGTCAAGTCACTCAAAACCGGTTGGGACATACCCAAAATATTATACGGGTATCCCACTGACCACGTCCACCAACTGGAAACCACCAGCTTGGTGTCAATTCTAAACTGTGCCAAAATAACGGCACAGTTACTGATTGATTAAATCAAAAATTAGAAAGGAGAAAAAATAAATAATGGCCAACCTACCAAAGACTCGCAATACAACGCGAGTCTTTTAAAATATTTGTTTAAATAAATCATTGACCGTTTCTAATTCAATCGCCCCCTTGCCCATTCCTCTTGGCGTGTACACTTCCTCAAAACCCATCGATTTCGCTTCATTGATCCTTTTTTTACCCATTTTTACTCGCCGCAATTCTCCCAACAAGCCCACCTCGCCAAACAACACCACTTTATTACCAATTGGCTTATCAACAATCACCGAGGCGATTGCTGCCAATATTCCCAAATCAGTCGAACGATCTTTTAGTTTGAAGCCACCTACCACATTTAAATAAATATCTTTGTCCGATACGTTTATTCCCGCTCTTTTGTTCAATACTGCTAGCAACATCGATAATCGTGTACTATCCACCCCCACACTAGTGCGTTTGGGATTACCAAATACCGTCCGGTCGGCAATCGCCTGTATCTCTACCAAATATGGCCGACTACCTTCCAAGGCCACGCTCACTACGCTACCGGGTATTCCAGTCTTCCTTTCCGCCAAAAACATTTTGGAAATATCGGTCACGCTGGTCAATCCTTCATGCGTCATGACAAAAACACCCGTCTCGTCCACCGAACCATAACGATTTTTCAAAGAACGCAACACTCGTAAATCATTCATTCGATCACCTTCAAAATACAACACCACATCTACCAAATGTTCCAAAATCTTTGGACCGGCCACTTCCCCTTGTTTAGTCACATGTCCCACTAACAATATCGTCACCCCTTGACCTTTGGAAATTTGCATCAACTTGGACACACAATATTTTATTTGCATCACCGACCCCATGCTGCCAGTCAATTTCGAGCTTACCAGTGTCTGCACTGAATCGATTACTACAAAATCATAATCGTCTTTGGATAACACATTTTCAATTTGTTCCAAATAAACACTATCCAAAAAATCAATCTTATCTACATCCACTTTCAAACGATTGGCCCGATCAGCCACTTGTGACAATGATTCCTCCCCGGAAACATACAATATCCTTTTACCATTCGCCACGAGATTATGACATACTTGCATCATCAAAGTTGATTTGCCAATACCTGGCTCTCCGCCAAACAATGACAAACTACCGCTGATTATGCCACCACCCATCACTCTATCCCATTCATCAATCCCCACCTTCATCCTTTGACCTTCAAACTTGGCGCTCGACAATTTTGTCAACTGACCATGCCGCCACTCGCTATCCACCTCCATGTTCCTGGCAATTTCCATATCTTTTTTCGCCACCTCTTTCAAACTATTCCATTCTCCGCATGCTTCACACTTGCCCGCCCATCTTGCGCTTTCATTGCCACAATTATTACAAACAAACAATATACTTCGTTCCATCATAATAAATTATTTTTCTTGATATCCAATAAAGTCATTTCAATTTTTTTTCGATCTCGATATTCATTCAAACCAATTTTATAAACGACATCATATCGACCACCGATTTCCAACTCATTGTCCCAATTGGCACTTTTCCACCACAAAGCATCAATATATTTTCCCCCACCTTCAAACGACAATTTGAGATGCTCACCCGTTTTACCAATAATTCTTTTGTTGACCAATTTAATATTGTTGGACAACAACACCGGCTCTTCATTACCTAATCCATACGGTTCCATCATCAACCATTTTTGCCACAAGTTCAGATTCAATTCTCTGATTTCAGTTACGGCATCTATCATTATTTCTCTTTCCAGATTATCTGGATCAATCAACTCCTCGACAATACTCGCCAACCGCTCTTTGAATTGCCCCCACTTATTTTTTTCCAAAGAAAAACCGCCAGCCATACTATGTCCACCGTAATGATCCAACAAATCCGACAATCGATCCAATATTTTCACCACATTTATTCCTTCAATACCACGTACTGATCCAACAATTTTATCATCTTCAATTTGAGCAATAAACGCCGGCCGATAATATTTATCAACTATCCGACTAGCCACCAAGCCCACCACTCCTCTCGACCAGCTCTCATCGGCTTCCACAATCGCCAAAGGAACATGGTCTTCCATATTTTCCACAATATCGTTTATGATTTGATCGGTCATATTTCTTCTTTCGCGATTATAATCATCCAAATTTTTTACCAAAATATTTACTTCCATTTCCTCTCGCTCAGTCAAAACATCAAAAGCCGCCATTGCTTTATCTATCCTGCCGGCTGCATTCAAACGCGGCCCCAGCACAAAACCGATCGATCGACTATCAATCTTAGCTGGTTCCATTCCGGTCAAATCCATCATTTTTTTCAAACCAATCTTCTTGGTTCTCTGTAATGTTTTTAACCCATATCTAACAATTACTCGGTTTTCACCGGTCAAAGGCATCAAATCAGCCACTGTTCCAATAGCTACAATATCTAAGTGCCATTTTTCGAACAATTCTCGTTTATCCACCGCTACACCCAATTTTTGCAATACCGCCCGCGCCAACGCATACGCCACTCCCACCCCGGCCAAATTTGCCTCCGGATACAAATTGTTTGCCCGTTTGGGATTTACTACTGCCACGCAATCGGGAATAACATCCCCTACCGAATGATGATCGGTCACGATAATGTCATATCCTTTCAAAGTCATTTTTTTTATCAAGTCCACGTCGCGAATACCACAATCCACTGTGATCAACAATGTAGTTCCACTGACAAAAATATTATTCAAAACTGATTCTCTCAAACCATAACCTTCACTAAAGCGATCCGGAATGTGAACATTAATGTCTATCCCCAAGTATCGAAAAAATTCCCACAACAAAGCGGTAGCGCTTACTCCATCCACATCATAATCACCAAATACCACTATCTTTTCTTTATCTTCAATCGCCTTAATTATCCTTTGCACTGCTTTTTCCATATCCGGCAACAAAAACGGATCACCCAATTTAAAATCCGGCCGTAAAAAAGCATCAATATCAGCACTCTCACCAAATCTACCAAATACTATCCTTTCTAGCAGGTCCAAACCATCCGCTTGATTTCTTACATTCCATTTATATTTATTCATTATTTTCTAGAAAAAAATGAATAAATATAAATGGAAT
>DAIREY010000046.1:0-6302 GCA_036795335.1 Patescibacteria group bacterium | reverse complement strand
GTGTCATACCCGAAAAGACATGAGCGAAGCGAATATTATTTATCGGGTATCTCATTCGTAACAATATGCAAGGATCAATATGCAATATCCAATTTAATCGCAAGAAATTCCAAATTCCAAACGAAGCGAAAAGAATTGATAATTATTATCTTATTTTTACTTTTATAATTTTATACTATGAAAAAGTTATTGGTCTGGGTGTTGACTATTTTTATATTGATGCCACAAGTTACCAAGGCGGATTCGACAACTATAAAAATGGTCAATTTAACTTTGATCGATGAGAATACAAACAAGGAGATAATGACCAGTGAAGGTTTTGGTGGAGTAAAAGGTGACTTGGCTGTTCGTTGTTATGGCTACAAGTGGAAAGAAACCGGTTATGGCCAAGGATTTGACGACAAGAAGCCGGCAGATTATGTACCAACCGAAGTTTATACAATTAAGGACTACTACAAAGGTAGCTATCGATTGACTGATCTGACCAGCTATATCAGATTTATGACGATCGATTATTGTGATTTGGAATTAGTGACTGACGAAGGGACAAAATATTTGGCAGCAAAGTATAATGTCAGTTACAGTCCGGAATCAGATAATCATACAGCATTGACTGATGACAAAAATTGTCAATTTTCCGAAGAAATAATGCAGGGGGAAATTTGCAAAATGGAAGTTAAAGTAAAAAAAGTTGATAAATTTAATTGGGAAGATAGCAACTCAACCAATAATCCGACCGGTTCTTTGAATAAAGATGGAGAAATAAACACAAATGACATTAACGGTAATCTGGATGCGGATCGAGAAGTAGTAAATAATACATCAAAAAATAAATCAATTGATATTTGGGAACAAATTAAATGCTGGCTGGTAAGTCTGTTGGGCGGACAATGTTAACCGAGTATGATCAACGGTTTTTGCTAGCGTTGATATTGACGGTTGTGGTTGAAACAATCGCGTTGATAGTTCTCAATTATTTTTTTGGTAACAAAAATAGATTGCCGGATATTTTGTTTGTCGGGTTTTTGGCAAGTTTCGCAACTATCCCCTATCTCTGGTATATTTTGCCACTTTTCTGGCGCGGATATATGTTGATAATTATTGGTGAAAGTTTGGTAAGCGTACTGGAAATGGTTATTTTAAAAATGATATTGAAGATCGGTTGGAAGCGAGCGATATTGTTTTCGCTGGTGGCAAATATGACTTCGTTTTTGATTGGACTTTTGGTTTTATGAATGGGGTGTCGCGGCGTAGATATTGTAATAAAAAAAGAGAGCCAATAAAAAAGCTCTCACAATTTATAACGAAAATAATTCTGATTTGGTTTTGATGACTAAAGTTTCGTTTGCATAGCAAAACTCGTAGTAATGCCTTTTGCTTGAGAATAATTCCGGATACACAAGCCCAATTTCAGGAGCCATTTTTTCAATAGGCAACTGGTCAATATCAGCAAAATATATATCGGACAATTCGTGACTTTCGTCCTGTATTTTACCAATAAAACTACTTGATTCAAAAACATGACAAATAATTATTTGTCCCAAATGAATCCGATACATTTTGACAATGTGCTTGGGCTTAATTTGTGCGAGAAATATTCCTGTTTCTTCCAACACTTCTCGAACACAACACGCAGAAGGTAATTCATTGACCTCCATTTTGCCACCGGGAAAAACTATCTGTCCTTGTTCCAAACCGAAACGTTTTTTTCCTATCAATACCTGGCCTGAAGAGTTATAAACAAAACAGATGGCGGCATCGATCAATTCAACCACTTTTTTCATAAAAACACTCTCGCTTTCTTGATTTTTAAATTGCATATGAATTATAAGAGAATGTTGGCAGGATAACAAGTCTGATAAATATTAATCAAATAATTAACAAACGATTTTATTAATATAATATTTTTTTGATAAAATATATATATTGATTGAATTTATATTTATTATTATGACTTACGCGATTACAATTGATGGTACGGCCGGCAGCGGCAAATCGACGTTGGCACGCAATTTGCAAAAGAAGCTCAATGGATTTGTGCTGGTGGATACGGGAGCATATTATCGTTGGGCAACATATTGGTGTTTGCAAAACAAGATTGATATCACAAAAGAAACCAAAGTCTTTCGAGCAGTCAAAGACGAACTAGATTTGATGTTTATCCCCTATCCAAAGGGTCATAAATATTATTCCGCCAAAATCATGCATGACGGACAAGAGATTAATAAACGAATTTTTACGACCGAAATTGATAAAAATGTTTCGGTGGTAGCGCAATATTGGAAAGTCAGAAATATAGTAAGGAAAAACATTACCGATTTGGCCAAAAAATTTAATATTATTGTCGCCGGCCGCGATATCGGAACAGAAGTTTTGCCCAAAGCGGAGGTTAAGTTGTTTCTCAATCCTTCGATTGATGCTAGGGCCAGAAGAAGATATCGCGATAAAGTAAAACAGGGTCACAACATTTCATACGGTGAAACAAAAAGTGATATGCACCAAAGAGACGAGATGGACAAAAATCGCCAACACGGACCATTGCGAAAACCAGATGATGCTTATGAGATGGACAATACATTTATGACCTCGGCGCAATGTTTACAGGAAGTATTGAAGTTGATCAAAAAAAACGAACCGGATATTTTGGAACTGGAAAAATTGGATTGGAAAAAAATAACGAATGCGGATAAAAAAGAAAGTTTTCAGAATACTATGGAAGTACAACAACCAAAAATTCTATCGGTGACGAATAACGACAAAATAACGACCAAAGAATCTTTGACAGAATTAAAAAAGAGGTTGAAAGCCAAATACAAAGAATCACAAGAGAATGGAACAAATTTTTTTAATAAACATCGATAGGACTGAGAATATTGGGAAGTATTCCTTTTTATTTTTTTGAATAAACATAGTATCATATATTAGTAAGCAAGAACTAGATTGATCAATTAAAATTATTTGTACATAATTTTTTTTAAAAGAAATTTTCCAGAAAAAAGAATAAGGACAGCTTCAAATCGTTGTTTATAAGTTAAGTCCATCAATATGGACTTAATATGTTTGTAAAAATTTATATCGATATTTGATTTTACATAATTTCTATGGGTATTTTTGATTTTATTTTTGGTGATCCAAGCAAGAAAGCGGTGCAAAAAATGCAACCGTTGATTGATGAAATAAATAGTTGGGAAGATGACATACAGAAACTATCCGATGATGAGTTAAAAGCAAAAACAGACTATTTTCGGAAGGTCATTATAGAAAGAAAAGAAAAGAGCGGACAAAACTTGAGCGAAGAAGAACAAATTAGAATTGAGCAGGAAGTTTTGGAAGAAATATTGCCGGAAGCGTTTGCGGTAGTAAGAGAAGCCAGCAAGAGAGCACTGGGAATGAGGCATTTTGATGTGCAATTAATTGGCGGCATAGTCATACATCAAGGCAAGATTGCGGAAATGAAGACCGGTGAGGGTAAAACGTTGGTAGCTACTTTGCCCTTGTATTTGAATGCCTTGGTGGGAAAAGGATGTCATTTGGTCACGGTTAATGATTACTTGGCAAGAAGAGATGCGGATTGGATGGGCGAATTGTTTCATTTTCTTGGCATGAAAACCGGCGTAATTCAACATCAAGCGTCATATTTGTTTGATTTGAACGCTTTGGAACAGCAAGAAGAAACGGAAGAGCTGAAAGGAAAACAACTGAAGTTTAGATTGAAGAAATGCACTCGCAGAGAAGCCTATGAGGCTGATATTACATATGCCACCAACAATGAGCTGGGGTTTGATTATCTGCGAGACAACATGGTGGTCGACTTGGAACAGATGGTACAACGTCCCTTGTATTATGCCATCGTTGACGAGGTGGACAATATTTTGATTGACGAAGCCAGAACACCATTGATTATCTCCGCGCCTGGTGAAGAAGTAAGTGGCATGTACCAACAGTTTGCACGTATAGTACCACAGCTGGAAGAAAACGTGGATTACAACGTTGACGAAAAATTAAAAGCAGTGTCATTGACGGAGGACGGAATAAATCACGTGGAAAAAATATTGGGAATAAATAATATTTATGAAGAGAAAGGGATCAAAACTGTACACCATTTGGAAGAAGCGTTGAAAGCGCAGATTTTGTTTAAAAAAGATCGCGATTATGTGGTAAAAAATGGCGAGATATTGATCGTAGATGAGTTTACCGGCAGATTGATGCCCGGCAGAAGATATTCCCGCGGATTGCATCAAGCCATCGAAGCCAAAGAAGGGGTGGAAATAAAAAGAGAGAGCAAGACGGTAGCGACTATTACTTTTCAAAATTATTTTCGTTTGTACAAAAAGCTGGCGGGTATGACCGGTACGGCAGCAACCGAGGCGGAAGAATTGTCATCAATTTATAAATTGGACGTGATACAGATTCCAACCAACAAGTCAGTTGTGCGGCAAGACAAGAATGACTTGATTTATAAAACGGAAGAAGGAAAATTTGACGCAGTAGTACAAGATATCAAAAATCGAAATGAGGCGGGGCAGCCCGTACTGGTTGGTACAATTTCAGTGGAAAAGAGTGAATATTTGAGCGATCTATTGACCAGAACCGGAATTGCGCATAATGTGCTAAACGCAAAAAATCATGAAAAAGAATCAGAAATTGTCGCCAATGCCGGTAACAAGGCAGCAGTAACAATTGCCACCAATATGGCCGGACGCGGAACGGACATTAAATTGGACGAAGAAATAAAGCAATTGGGCGGCTTGCATATTATCGGAACGGAAAGGCACGAATCACGAAGAATCGACAATCAATTGCGTGGTCGATCCGGACGTCAAGGCGATCCGGGATCAAGCCAATTTTTTGTGTCGCTGGAAGATGATTTGATGAGAATATTCGGTTCGGATCGAATCAAAGGAATGATGGAGACATTTGGTTTTCCGGAAGATCAGCCATTGGAACACAAAATGCTAACCGGATCGATTGAGTCAGCCCAGAAAAAAGTCGAAGGATACAATTTTGATATTCGAAAAAGTGTGGTGGACTATGATGACGTAATGAACAAACACCGCGAAGCGATTTATGCCAAGAGAAGAATGATATTAAAAAACAATGAATTGCGCAGCGAGATGATGCGAATTGTCAGAGAGGCAATACAGGAAATCGTGAAGGCACACACTGCCGGTCGACAAGACGAGTGGAATCTAAAAGAGATTAATGAGAATTTTAAGACAATCGTCGGACAATATTATATCGAACAAGATTTATCCAAATTTGATAACCCGCAAGGAATTGTCGATCATCTGTGTGAAATGGCCGAGAAATATTATGCGCAAAAAGAACAGGAAGTAATGCCGGAGATGATGCGCAAATTGGAAAAGCTGGTTATGTTGCGGATAATTGATAACTTATGGCAAGATCATTTGGACGAAATGGATTATTTGCGAACCGGAGTTGGACTGCGAGGATATGGGCAAAGAGATCCGTTGGTAGAATACAAACACGAGGCTTTTAATTTGTACCGACAATTGCAATTGGCAATAAACGATCAAATTGCCAAAACAATATTTAAAGTAACTATTTTGAAACAACCGGCACAAAACAAACCGGTGGGTACGGAAGTAAAACCGGAAGCAAAAACAATGCAACAAACCGTTAGCCAATCAGCTAATAGCTCTGCTACCGTTCAAACGTATTCTCGTAACACCAATAAGACAAATTTGCCAACAGAACCGCGTCAACCTGCGCCAACCGGAAAAACAGCGACTATTATGCGCGATGAAGTCAAAGTGGGACGAAACGAGCCTTGTCCGTGCGGTAGTGGAAAAAAATACAAGAAATGTCACGGAGCAAAGTAACAAAACAATGGAGAAAAAATGTTATTTGAAATATTTTTCCAATTATTTATGAGCCTTATCATATGATTGATAACGAAAACCATATCAGTCGTGAAGACAAAATCAAAAAGGAGTCGTCCGAGTTAAAGGACGACTTTTGCTGTTATAATTGTCAACAAAATAAACATATTCTAAACAACTTAGTAGATGTGTATTATCAAGCAGACATTGATGGAACAATAAAAATTATTAGTCCATCCGGTGTCAAGATGTTTGGAGTGGAAGAAGCAAAACAATTAATCGGACAAAATGTTAGAGATTTTTATGATAATCCGAAAGACCGAGATGAATTTTTTCAGGACTTACTGAAAAAAGGCAATGTAAGAAAAAAATAATTTTAAAAGATATTGCAGATAACAAAAGAATTTTCGAGGCCAATTCGACGGTAATTTTCGATCGAACACACAAACCGATTGCCAC
>DAIREY010000116.1:0-1298 GCA_036795335.1 Patescibacteria group bacterium | reverse complement strand
GTTTTCAAAAAGTATCACTTGCGTCTAAAAGTCCACAATTATCTTCTAAATTTTACCGGCAACCACGATACCACCAGATTATATACCGCTCTTCAAAATAAAACCGATATTTATGATTTCTACAACTTCATTATCAACCATCATGGTCTTCCCTGTATCTACTACGGTGACGAGATCGGATTGGACGGTGAAAAATTATCCGACAACGACCACATGGTTCGTCAACCTATGCCCTACCCAAATCATTTTTCTTCACGCCAACAAGCAATACTATCAAAAATTATTGATATTTTTGATCAACATTATTCATAAACCAATTCATACCTTGCTATTCTCTTACCAACACTACGCCCATTACTTCCGCTGCACCGCTTTCCTTCAAAACCTTGGCACATTCATTCAAAGTCGCCAAAGTCGTCGCCACATCGTCAACAATCCATACTTTTTTCCCCGGCAAAGAATTTTCCACCAACTTTTTGATTTCAAAAACATTTTTCACATTTTCCATTCTTTCTTCTTTCTTTAAACCCACTTGCTGCTTAACAAATTTTTTTCGTCGCAACAAGTCATCATATTTAATTCCTATCTTGCCCGTCACCAATTTTGCCAACCTTTCCGATTGATTAAAACCCCGCCAATAAAATCTTTTTGGCGCTAAAGGCACACCACACCACAACCCAACATCGCTTTTCAATTGGGCTACTACCTGATACAAAATTTTTGCCAATACTTTTTCCAACTCAATCACATCATTATATTTGTACTCAGCAATCATTTTCAATACAAATTTATTCTTTTCCGCTGCCACTACCAAACCGTCCAAATTCCAATCTTGATGGCACTCCGTGCATATTTTGCCAGTATTATTCACATGCCGACATATCGGACAAATTTGCTGTTCTCTCCATTTCACGCTCATCTCGAAACACCGTCGACAGCAACACCCTCCTTCCAGTCCACATCCCAGACAATATCTCGGCATCACCCAATCCAAACACCAGTCCATTATTTTTGACCACGACCACTTCATACCCTCAAGATACTTCTATGGGTATTAAAAAATATTTAAGCAAAAATGAACCGAAGATATTTTATTCCAAGGCATCCAACAAAGACATGCCACTCATATCCTTTACATCGTCGATGCCAAAAAGTTGTACAACCGTTGGCGCCACATCTGCCAACAATCCTCTCACCGCACAATTACCGGCTTCCTCAAATTTTTCTTTCCTGGTGCGACGCATTCTAAAACGATCATCAATCAGCATCAGTGGCACTGGATTGCTAGTATGTTCCTT
>DAIREY010000115.1:0-1299 GCA_036795335.1 Patescibacteria group bacterium | reverse complement strand
TCTAACAAGGTATTTGGGGGAAGAAGGGTTTGGAGAATATACGACAGTGATGACCTATTTGGGTTTGTTTGGCATTATCGTCGATATGGGGATTTTTTTGATTGTGGTGCGGGAGGTGTCCAAAGAGGCGGCGGATGCGGAGGGAATAATTGGAAACGTGATGGGAATTAGGCTACTAATTGGCGGGGTGATATTAGCATTGTCGCCGGTGATTGCCGTTCTGTTTTTTCCATATAGTCGTCAGGTGGATGTGGCAATTGCCATTGGGGCGATTGGATTTTTGTTTATTGCTTTGAATCAAATCGTATCGGCGGTTTTTCAAGTAAATTTGATTATGTGGAAGTTGATGTATGGCGAGGTGATTGGAAGAGTGAGTATTTTGGTTTTGACATATTATTTTATTTTGCTGCATGGCAATTTGTATTGGTTCATTGCCGCGAATTCTTTAGGAAATGTGGTATTGTTTATTTTTAGTTATTATTTCGCGCGCAAATATGTTAATTTGTTGCCGAAGTTTGAGTGGCAACGGTGGCAAATGATGTTGATTGAAACTATGCCGTTGGCAATAGTCACCTTGCTGCAAAGAGTCTATTTTACCATCGATACAATTTTTTTGTCGGTATTTCGGACGCAAATTGAAGTGGGAATATACGGTTTGCCATACAAAATATTGGATATTTTGATCAGTTTTCCGGCGATTTTTGCCGGGTTGGTTTTTCCGACCATGAGTCGATTGGCAATAGAAAAAAATTACCTTGATTTGAAAAGAATTTATCATAAAGCTTTTGATTTTTTGCTTATTATCGTTGTGCCATTATTTTGTGCTCTGTATGTATTGTCACAAAATATTGTGCGATTGCTGGGTGGAGAAGGGTTTGTGGATTCGGTAGCGTTGTTAAGAATTTTATCCGTTTCGGTGATTTTTATTTTTTTCACAACATTGGCACACAATTTGGTAATTGCAATTAAGCAACAAAAAAAATTGTTGCTATTGGCGGCTATTTCGGCGGTGGTGAATGTAGTTTTGAATTTATGGCTAATTCCTCAGTATTCATATTGGGCGGCCGCCGGGATAAATGTTTTGACGCAGAGTTTGGTGTGGGTGATGTCCACATATTATGTTTGGTCATTGACCAAGATCGCTCCCAATTTCAGTAATTTGGGAAAAATTTTAATTAGTGCGGTGTTGATGAGTGTGGTGATATATGAATTAAGATGGATGAATATATTTATCATAGCGGTGGTGGGTGTGGTGGTTTACTTTGGAACGATGTTTGCCATCAAAGGGATTAGTGTGGA
>DAIREY010000045.1:0-6551 GCA_036795335.1 Patescibacteria group bacterium | reverse complement strand
TTCACAATCTCCGCTGGTATTCTTGAAGGTATCCCCCAACTACTTTCCACCGACATCCTATTGGTCATGGGAGCAATATTCAATATGAGCACAATCTATACTTTGTTATATGTTGCTCTTGGTGCCACTGTTGGAAGTATTATTGCTTTTTATGCTGGTAATATTTTTGGTAAAAAACTAGCACTTTTTTTTGTTTCCGAACAACAATATGATCAAATTACTAGCTATATCCAAAGTAAAGGTAAATTCGCTCTTCCCCTGATCAGTGTTTTACCTCTACCTTACTTCCCCATTGTTTTTGGCGCCGCCAAAGTCAGTATTTTTGAATTTGTCTTTTATGGACTGATGATCCGCATCGCCAAACATGCCGCCATTAGCTATTTGATATATTACCTTATTCAACACGATTACTTTGACCTTATTAAATCTTGGTTCGGACTCTAATTATTCTTTCAAAATAAAAAAAATCCAATCGTCACATTTGATTCAACAAAAAAACTCTTCAACCATGGAAGAGTTTTTAAAAATACTATATCACCATATTATTTACTGCTATCAATCATTACCGTATCGGCCGCCAAAGTACCATCTGTTTTAGTTTTGCCTATCACGGTAATCTGGTCTCCCGTCTGCAAATCGGACGCAGTCGCGCTTTCTGACAAACTTACCACTGTACTATCCGACATCATTACCAGCAAACTTCCTCCATCATCTTTTTTCAAAGTTATTTCTCCATCTTTGACTTCCACCACTTCACCCGCCACCGGCTTATTATTTACAACAGGATTATTGCCCGCGCTTTTGCTCCCTGAATTGTTACCACCTGCCCCTCCACCGGGAAAATTTCCAGTCATCATTCCTCGACCACCGCCATAAGCACCGTTGTTCATCAATACTTGCTCCAAACCCACTTTCATCATCAAGCCTCTTCCCCAAACCGCTCCGGCCGCAAAACCTGCTATTCCAAATACACACATTAGTAAAATTGCATAAACTTTTTTCATAAAATTCCTTACAAAAAATAACAAATATAAACCCCCAAATCAAACTATTTTTTCGTGTTCAACAAACTATTAAAAATATTTTTCGGTTTTAAAATCCTGTCTACTTTTTCCCAAGCAATCGGTCTTTCAAATGACAGTTTATCGATCTGTGAAGTAAATTTATTATTCTCAAAATGATAAACCATCATTTGACCGGTATATATCTCCAAAAAAGCAATTTTGTCATTCGAAATATTTTCAATATATTTAATAATCGACCGCAAACTGTTTCCATGAGCGGATATGATTAAATTCTTTCCTTCTTGCAATAAAGGTACAATCCTTCCTTGAAAATACGGGATTGTCCGATTGTAAACATCCAGCAAACTTTCTCCTTGCGGAGGACGATCCGCAAATCCCCGCCGCCAACCTAATACCGCTTCCTCTCCATATTTCTGGCGCGCTTCATCTTTATCCATACCCTGTAAATCGCCATAATGTCTTTCGTTTAATACACAGTTAGTAAATATCGGCACATCCGGCACGCAAGAAGGATAACGACTAACTTCTTCCCAACTATAAAATGTGTAATTTTCATCAATAAATACTCCGGAATTTTTCATTCTCGACATCAAAATAGATATTGTTTCTTTCGATCGTGCCAAACACGAACAAAAAGCACAATCAATATCCAGATGTCTAATTTTTTCACTCAAATATACACACTGTCTCACTCCCCGCGCACTGATGGCCACATCAATCTGTCCCGTAAATTTGTTTACCAAATTCCATTTTGACTCCCCATGTCGTACCAAAATTAGCTTACTCATTTTTTTCTCCTTTCCGCAAAATATTATTGATAACGCAACGCCTCGATCGGATTTAATTTTGCTGCCTTTTGCGCCGGATAATACCCAAACACAATTCCAATCAACATTGATACTCCCACTGCCATCCCCACAGTTGTCCAGGAAATTTCCGTTGCCAAACTAAAAAACTTCGTCGCCGCCCATGCAATCGCCCAAGCCGCTGCTACTCCCAACACACCCCCCACCACCGTCAACACTGCCGACTCTGCCAAAAATTGGCTGACAATATATTCTGATCTCGCCCCAATCGCCTTTCGCAAACCGATTTCCCTCGTCCGCTCCGTCACTGAAGTCAACATCATATTCATAATACCAATTCCTCCGACCACCAAAGAAATCGCCGCTATTGCTCCCAATAACAAAGTAAAAGTACTCGTAACTGATGAAGCTGTTTCCACAATATCCGATTGATTAAATACGCGGAAATCAGCGCTACTGGAATCTTTGATCCCATGTTCTTTCAATAACAAATTGGTTACATCCGTTTCTACTGTTGACATCTGGTCATCACTGCTTACTTTTATATCAATTGTTGAAATCGATTTGCTCCCAGTCAAAAATTTTTGCATGGTAGTAATCGGTATATATATCATATCATCCGAACTGCCCATCGATGTCCCACCTTTTGATGCCGCCACTCCAATAACACTAAATTCGATCGAATTGATTTTAATCTTCTGACCAATCACATTTGTCGCATCTTCACCAAACAAATCATCTCTCGTTGTCGGCCCCAATATGGCCACCTTCGATCCGGATGTATTCTGTTTATCATTAAAAAAATTACCGTCATCGATATTCAAATTTTTCACATCCGGATAATTGGCTCCCACACCATAAACACTCACATTAGTATTGTTCCCTTTGGCGGTTACTTGATAACGATTGGAAGATTCCACCGTCACCGCTTCAATATTATCAACCTCAGCCAAAATTTTTTCCGCATCTTCCATCGTCAATGAAGAAGCCGTCCCCATCGCCTGTCGCACTCCCGAACCGATATTTCGCTGTTGCCCCGGATAAACCATCAACAAATTCGAACCGATTGACTCGATACTTTTTTCAATCGTTTGCTGAGAACCATTGCCAATCGCCATCATCACCACCACCGACGCGATACCAATCACTATTCCCAGCACAGTTAAACCTGACCTGGTTTTGTTCACCGTCAACGCAATATATACTTCAATGATCAAATCTCTTATCGACATATTTTTTATTAAATATTTTTACTTGGAAATGATTCTGTTTTCCACCGCCTTATCTTCCACAATATTTCCATCAACGATTTTTATAATTCTCTTGGCATGACTCGCCACGTCAGCCTCATGCGTAATCATCACAATTGTGTTACCTTGTTCTTCGTTCAATCTTTGAAAAATTTTCAAAACATATTCTCCGGTTTTGGTATCCAAATTACCAGTCGGCTCATCGGCAAAAATAATCGATGGATTATTGACCAAAGCTCTGGCAATCGCCACCCTTTGCATTTGACCACCTGATATTTCATTGGAATAATTATCAAAAGTGTCCTCTGGCAAATCGACTTGCGTCAACAATTTTTTAGCCCTCTCTTGTCTTTCGCCCAATGGCACATTGGTATAAATCAATGGCAATTCCACATTGCGCAATACAGTCGTTCGTGGCAACAAATTAAATGATTGAAATACAAAACCTATCTTATTCAATCTCAAATCGGCTAATTTGTCCTCTGACAACTTTGACACATCTTCACCTTCCAAAAAATATTGCCCGCTAGTCGGCTGATCCAACAAACCCAGAATATTCATCAAGGTCGATTTGCCCGAACCGGACGGCCCAATAACCGCCACAAACTCACCCTTCTCTATTTTAAAATTTACTCCCTTCAGAACCACTGTTTCTGATTTCCCACTACCATACACTTTTCTTATGTCTTTTAATTCAATCATATTACATTCCTCCCGGTCCACCGCCCATCGGTCCACCACCGCCACCACTCATCATTTGTGTAATACTTTTTGAAGATGAGCTGGAGCTGCTACTCGTTGAGCTCGAAGAAGAGCTGCTGCTTGTTGTGCTGGACGACTTCACTTCTTTGGTCACAATCTCTTGTCCTTCTGTCAACCCGCTTGTTACTTCGTAACTGGTATCATCAGTCAATCCCAACTCCACCTCTTGCTCAGTCACCACTCCATTATTCATTACTTTCACAGAAAAACTACCATCATCGTTTTCCGTCACTGTATCCACCGGTACCAATAATACATCCGACTTGGTTTCCACAATAATCACTCCCGACACGCTCATTCCCGACATTACTCGATCGTCGTCGGTTTTTAATGCTACTTTTATATTATAACTAACCACACCCGATGACACTGTACCAATCGCGTCTATCTCGGCCACCTCACCTACCAGAGACAAACCATCAATCGCATCAATCCCCACGTTTACTTTTTGCCCTACTTTTATCTTTGAAATATCCGTCTCATTTACTACCATTTCCGCTACTTTGTTTTTGGAAATAATAGTCGCAATTTTTGCCGAATTGGAAATGTCCTGGCCCACTACTACATCGCCAACCTCACCCACTATTCCATCAATGGTTGATTTAATAGTATAATCATCCAATGACTCTTGTGCATTCTGCAAAGCTTTCGTCTTTTGACTGATTGATAATTTCTTCGACTTCACCGTTGTTTCATCCGGACCATCCGACAATTTTTTTAGTGCCAATTCTTTTTCCTTTAAGTTCTCTTCCGCTTGAGCAATCTCGTCGGCATCTCCCCCATCCTTCAAATCATTTAATTTATCTTCGGCGTCAGTAACAGACAATTCGGCCGCTTTCACTTCCAAAGGATCAGTATTTTGTGCATATACCAAATTTTCTTCCTTTTGTTGCAAAGTCTGTTCTTTGTCACTAATCAAACTCTGAATTGATTGCAAACTGGACAACCGGTCATTGATCTTGGTAGTTTCATTACCCAAGTCATCTTTGATTGAATTTACTTTGTCATACACTTTTTGATCTTTGTCATTACGATAATCAACCCAATAGTTTATCAGATCAGTTTCATCACGCACTGTTTTAGAAAAAGATTTCGCCAGTTCCACTGTTTCATCCAACAATGCTGCTAGATCATCAGTACTGGCATCACGATCAATGGCAACATAATGATCATAACAAGTATCGTACAATTCTTTCATATTATAGTAACTCTCATCCGCTTTGCTTGCCAACACATCTATCTGATAAGAATCGTCATTGCCTTCCACCGAATCTTGGAAAAAATCAACATTATAAAAACTATCCGAAATCACAATTTCACTTTCAGCAATACTTTTGCTATGCAAAACATCATCAAGGTTTTGTTTAATATCCGGCAGTTCCACAAAAGTGCTTGAAATAGCATTATATACATCATCATGTGCATCTGCCAAATCATCCTTCGCCGATTCAATATCATATTCCAAGCTTCTAACATTATCTTCATTCTTCAACTTTAATTCCGCCAAATCATTCTTTGCTTTTTCCAAACTGGTTTCTGCCGTCTTGATATCACTTGCATCAGCCGCTTCTTGCAAACTGGCCAAATTTCTTTTCGCGGCCGCCACAGCATCTTCTGCTTGCGCTTGTTCCAACTCGGTTGGCGGATCATACAATGCTTCATAATCAAGATTGGCTTGCTCCAACGAAATATTGGCATTATCAATTTCTTCTTGAGCATCCGAACTATCCACTTGCGCCACCACATCACCGCTCTTTACCACATCACCGGCTTTGACATTCAAAGCCAACAATTTTCCACTTACTTTGGAAGTAACCGATATTTCGTTTGAATTGGCAATTTGTCCACTACCCGTCACTGTCACACTGATATCGTCTTTGGCCACCGCTTCCGTTTCATAACTCACGCTCTCGCTGGTTGTATAATTTTTTTGATAATAATAATATCCACTTCCTCCCAACAACACCAGCAGCAACAGATAATATCTATACTTCCATATTGATCTCATTTTCGTCACTTTATGCAAATCATATAAATCTCCCTTATAAAGATACTACGCACATCACTCTCATTTTATTGCAGTCATTTCATAACACAAAAAATAATCACAATTATTTGCAAGAAAAATTGTATACCGATCGTATAATCTTTTGGAAACACACATTGATAATCATTATTTGGTCGATCTTCAATTATCCAATGTTTTGTTTTCCAAAAATTCGTGGCCACACAAAAAACGAATTATTAAACATTACATCTAATATTAAAAGGAAAAACTATGAACAACAAACTTTTAGTCGGACTGATTACCGGCGGCGCTATTGCCTCCACCGTCGCTTCTGTTTACGCATTTTCTTCCAACAATGTTGACAGTGTCAAATCGGCCCTGGCCAACAATGACTACTCGGCTTGGCAAACCGCTATCACCGATAGCCCCAACGCCGATGAACTATCCACCATCGACGAATCAACTTTTGCTCAATTGGTCGAAGCCTACAACTTGGCCCAAAACGGTGACACTACCGGTGCCCGGGAAATTATCGATTCACTCGACATTCGCGGCCTGGGCATGATCATCGGCGGCCTGGGCAATGGCCGACAATTTGGCGACATGGCTCCAGCTGACAATACTCAAATCGAATCTATCACATCAGCCCTGGCCAACAATGACTACTCGGCTTGGCAAACCGCTATCACCGATAGCCCCA
>DAIREY010000044.1:0-6594 GCA_036795335.1 Patescibacteria group bacterium | reverse complement strand
TGCATATTAATTGTATTTGAAATTTCTTGTGATTAAATTGATTATCGGGTATCTCATTCATAACAATAATCAAGGATCAATATCCAATAATCAATTTAATCACAAGAAATTTCAAATACAATTAATATGCAAGGGTCAATATCCAATATCCAAGTGAAATCGCAAGAAATTTCAAATGCCAAAGTAAGGCAATTTTTAAGGATCAATATGCAACATTCAATTTAATCGCAAGAAATCCCAAATCCCAAATTTCAAACGAATCGCAGAGGACAAACAATTTATGAAGACATTACAAAAAATTACAAGAGAAGTGCAGGCCTGGAAAGAAAAAAAATATCGCGTGATCGGCACGGTGGCTAATATGTTTGCCCCAAAAAATCTCGGATTGCTAGTAAAAGTTGCCGCGCAATTGGTGGAAGCCGACAATAAATATCATTTTGTAATAGTGGGCGATGGACCGGAAAGACAAAAAATTGAAAAAGAAATTAAAAGTCAAAATTTAAATGATTTTTTTACTCTCACCGGACAACAAGATAATTGTTGGCTATTAATAAAACAATTTGACGTATTTGTATTGTGTTCCAGCAAAGAAGGCTTTCCATATATTTTGTTGGAAGCCGGATTGGCAAAAGTACCAATCGTGGCCAGCAATGTTGGTGGTATCAGTGAATTGATTATCGACAAACAAACTGGTCATTTATGTGACGATCTTGAAACGGATACATTTATGAAAAAAATAAAATTGTCACTAGAAAATCCAAACAAAACTAGACAAATGACAGAGAGATTATACCAAAAAATAAAAAAAGATTTTTCGATGGAAAGGATGATGAGAGAGTACGAAAAAGAATACGGGATATGATTAACAATTTTCAAGGATCAATATCCAATAGACAATTTAATAGCAAGAAATTTCAAACGAAAAACAATATGCAAGGATCAATACGCAATATGCAATTAAAATCGCAGAATAAAATTAAACAGTAACTAGAATTGTCATACCCGAAAAGACATGAGCGAAGCGAATATTCTTTATCGGGTATCTCATCAATAACAATATGCAAGGATCAATATCCAATATCCAATTTAATCGCAAGAAATCTTAAACACTAACAATATGCAATATGCAAAAAAGCGATGAATTTTTGTCATACCGTCCATTTTTTATCCAATTTGTATGATTCGATCCAACTTAAATTGTCTGATAGCTTTTCTTTCCAAGCAATATGCCTCTACTCCAATGTATTTTTGGCCAAAAAATTCCACTTCGCCAACATATTGCGGTTTGATTTCTCGGTTTGATTTTGTATTGTCCGGTTTTAGATAAACAATTTTTAGTGTGTCATAGTTGTCAATTGCTTTTTGGATGATATCAATTTTGTTTTGGGCGGAATGATCGACGTTGGAATTGCTAGGCTGGCCGCCATTCATAAAATTGACGATTTGCGGATCTGTCCAGATATGTCTTTTTAGAATCGGTTTTTTCAGAATCAGACCGTCCAGTGAAGTGGCACGACTTACCGCCACATACACTTGTCCAGCCGAAAATGACCCGCGACCAATATCAATAATCACTTTGTCAAAAGTTTTGCCCTGGCTTTTGTGAATAGTGATTGCCCAAGCCAAGCGCAACGGATATTGTGTGAAGCTACCAGCGACATCAAAATTGATGGCTTGCGTGTCGGTATCATAATAAAAACGACTGGCTTCCCAAGTGTGCGGAGTAACTTCCACCAATTTTTCGCCAAATATTTCCACAATCAAAATATCTTGATGAGTCTTACAGTCAGTTACAATATCCACAACTTGACCCATGCTGCCATTTACCCATCGGCCGGCCGGGTCGTTGGTTAGCATCATGATTTGAGCATTGATTTTTATGGACAGAACAAATTCGGTAGGCAAATTGTTTTGATTAAAGTCACCGTTGATAGTACCCGAATATGTACTCGGTTTGCCGGGCAGTTGACTCAATTTGAAATTGTTAATCTCGTTGGCGGTTTGGTTGGTGGTGCATAAAGTAATATATCCTTCATCACTATCAAAGCTATTTGGCTGATAGCAACTATTTAATAAATTCAAATCGTGATCAGAAATTTGGTTATGCCGAATGTTGTTTAACAAATTAATAAATTTTTGATCATTTTGCCGAAAGATTTTTTTTAATTCAATGCGCTCAATTGGTAATTGAATAAAAATTTTGGCATCAAAAAAGAATGGGCTTGGATAAACCGTACGAAAAATTTCTCTTTCTTCTTGACTGGAAATGACCGGAGGTAATTGATACAAATCACCAAACATTACAATTTGTTTGCCACCAAAAGGCAAATCATTTTTTAAATGACAACGTAAACTTTCATCAATACAGTCCATCAGATCAGCTCTCACCATTGATATTTCATCGATAATTAAAATCTCCATTTGCCGAAAAAGTTTTTGCCGGCTTTTTTGCAGATGACTATTTTTTATCTCGTTTGGAGTAACATTGCTGGAAAAACCAAAAAGAGAGTGAATCGTTTGCCCACCCACATTGAGAGCGGCAATGCCGGTCGGAGCAGCGACAACTATTTTTTTGTTGGTATTGGCACGAAAATGTTTGAGTAAAGTCGATTTGCCGGTACCGGCTTGACCGGTAATATATAGCGGCGACTGGGCGTGTTCGATCCGATCCAGCGCATGAATAAAATCGGAATTTATATCTATTTTTTGGTCAATAAGATGAGAAGTTTGATTCATAAAAAATTATTTGATTATTTATATTATAATACAATAAAAAACATAAGTGTTAATTTTTAAAAAAAATACCCCATTTTTGAGGTTATTTTTTGTAATTGGCAGATGTGGATTTTGTTTATTTTTAATAATAAGGAAAATCAATAATCTCCTCATCTTCAACGTTACTTTCAATTATTTTATCATAAATAATCTCGTTGTTGTTTGTTTCAGGTAAATCAACATTATACTCTGGCTCATAGCCGAGAAATAGTCTAAATTCATTGTTGGGAGCAACAAATTTGATGTAATAATAGCCTTCAATCAATCGCAATTTAATCAAACTGCGCACCAGATAGTCATATTTATATCTTCTTACGCCAAATCGACCATCGCGACAAAAAATAATTCTATTAATTGATTTTTTCAATCGATAACGTCGAAAATGATGATAATCTGACTTTATTTCTTTGTACCAGTCAGGCCGTCCACTTTTGGTACGTTTTTTTTGTCCTACAAAACTTGGATCAGAGACTGGGATTTGTTCCGGATCATAGCAATCATTTGTTATTTCAGCCAACAAGCATCGGGCTTCAAATAAAAAATATTGCTTAATATTGTCCGGCAAGTGTCTTATTGAAAGCTTGGCATCCCATACTTTTTGCATAAAACACCACCTTTCTATTTTTAAAAATTCATTTAATGCTATTTTATCATAAATATCTCGCTAAATGACTTTATAATAATGCTTTTATATTTTTATAAACCAAGATTTTTTTTATTTTTTACAAATGATATTGTAAAGATGTAAATATTTTTTAATATCAATAAATAAACTCTTAACAAATAAATATAAAATCTATGCTAACTATGTTGTCGATTTTGCCGTTTGTGATATTTTTATGGTTACTTTTTATTCAAAAACAAACATTATTGAAAACGGCTGGTTGGACTTTGCTAGTAACTACCATTTTGGTTGTTGTCGGTTGGCAGATTGACTTCGGCTGGCTGATAACTGCTTATGGCAAAGGATTTTTGATTGCTTTAGATATTTTGATAATTGTGTTTGGCGCCATCTTTTTCTTGGAAATCATGCGCGACTTGAAGATAATTGCCAATATTTCCGGGTACTTAGAAACTATCTCCAAAGATTATCGTGTACAAATAATATTGTTGGCTTGGATGTTGGAAAATTTTTTGGAGGGAACGGCCGGTTTCGGAGCTCCATCGACAGTAGTGGCCCCTCTGATGGTTGGGTTGGGATTATCACCATTGAATGCAGTTGTCATATCTTTGTTGGGCAATAGCACTTCGGTGGTCTTCGGGGCGGCCGGCACGCCAATCCGAATTGGTTTGGCCGGTTTGGATTGGAACGGCGTGCCGGCCTTAGCCGCCACAATTAACATACTCGGTTTGATAATTCCGGTTTTTATGCTGTGGTTTTTGACTCTGGACCGACCAAATGGACGACGAGATTTTTGGGAAGCGGTACCGTTTGCCTTGTGGGCGGGGATTGCCTTTGTGATTCCGTCGTGGTTAACCGTTCGCTTAGGACAAGAATTTCCGTCAATCTTAGGGGCGGTTATCGGTATGATTGTTTTGCTGATTACTATCAAATTAGGTGTTTTTATGCCCAAAAAAGAACGAGTGTATCGAGATGAAACAATTTCACCGATCTCAATCCCTTTGTGGCGAGCTGCCACTCCATACATATTGTTGGTACTTTTTTTGATCGGGGGAAAGTTTGCCTTGAGCAATTGGATATTCCCAATTTCACTCGGCAACGTCGTTCATAATTTCAATTTTTACAACCCGGGTCTGGCTTTTTTGGCTAGCGGATTAATTGTCGCATTGCTGTGGCGTAATAATGAAAAAATAATTGCACAAGCAGCCGCCATAGCCGGTCGAAAAAGTTTGGAATCATTTTTGATAATCGCCATTATGTCAATTATTGTGCAATTATTGATATTTTCCGGTCACAATCAATTGCACATTCAATCGGCCATCGATGTTATCGCTGATTTGTTTACCACAAACTTGCTGCCAATTTGGGCATCATGGCTGGGAGCATTTGGCAGCTTTATGACCGGCAGTGCCACCGTATCCAATATAATGTTTGGTAAAATATTAGCCGACGCGGCACAAGCAATGAACTTGGAAACCGCCAAGATTTTGGCTTTGTGTCTAGTAGGTGGAGCGGCGGGCAACATGATTGCTTTGGCTGATATGCTGACCGCCGAAACAGTGGTGGGTATCAAAAACCAAGAACGGACATTGATAAAATATCTGATCATACCTTGCGTAATATATGTTTTGCTGGCCGGACTAATCGGATGGCTGTCATGATTGTATTAGTCATCTGCAAATGAGATTGTTATTCTATTGTTTTTTAAAAAAATAAAAAACAATATTTATCGACAAAAACGTTTTCCTGCTAAAATGTAAAGTGTAATTCAAATACTGGAATTTTTTATGAAAAAAGGAAAAAGAGGGCTACTAGAAAATTTTGGTCCGGGTTTTGTTACCGGTGCAGCCGATGACGATCCGTCGGGTATTGCCACCTATTCGCAAGTTGGCGCCAGCTTTGGTTTTGGTATGTTGTGGACAGCCATTGTCACTTTGCCATTGATGTATGTCATTCAAGAAATGGTAGCACGAATTGGTTTGATTTGTAATAAAGGTTTGACGGCGGTAATCAAAAAAAATTATTCAGCCGGTTGGTTGTTTTTGTTTGTCGGTTTGATTGTTTTAGCCAATGTGATTAATATCGGCGCTGATCTGGGGGCGATGGCGGAAGCAGTTCGTTTGTTTGATGCAAGTATTCCCGGCTGGCTTTTGGTGGTTTTTTTTGGTGTATTGATATTATTTTTTGAAATATTTTTATCATACAAACGATATGCCAATATTTTGAAATGGCTGGCGTTGTCGTTGCTAAGTTATTGTCTGACTTTATTTATTGTCACGCGCGACTGGCGTGAATTGTTGGTTAATGCTTTGTGGCCACACATTGTTTTTTCCAAAAATTTTATGTACAGTTTGGTAGCTATTTTGGGCACTACCATTTCTCCATATTTGTTTGTCTGGCAATCCAACGAGGAAGTGGAAGAGAGATTGGCGAAAAAAAATGGCGGGGGAAAATTTCGTTTTTACAAAGAAAAAGAAATCAAACAAATGCGACGAGATACTTGGCAAGGCATGGTTTTTTCACAACTAATCATGTTTTGCATTGTTGCTACTTCCGCCAGTGCTTTTTTTCAACATGGAATTTTTGATATCAAAAGTGCGGCGGAAGCGGCGGAAGCTCTGATGCCGCTAGCCGGAAAATTTGCCAGCGCGATTTTTGCCGCCGGCATTATCGGCACCGGTTTGTTGGCAGTACCAATTTTATCGGCTTCCATTTCATATGCCATCTCAGAGGCGATGAATTGGGATGAGGGTTTGGACAAAAAACTATATCAAGCCAAAAATTTTTATCGCGTAATTGTTATCGCAACGGTGTTGGGAATTTTGTTCAACCTATTGAATATCAATTCAATCCAGGCTTTGGTATGGGCAGCAATTTTGAACGGGATAGCTACGATTCCTTTAATTTATATAATTTTGAAAATTGCTAACAATCAAAAATTAATGGGAAAGTATGTGAATGGTAAATGGAATAATATTTTGGGGATTGGCGCTTTTCTGCTGATCGTTGCCAGCTGCTTGCTAGCATTGATTGTTGAATGAAAAAATGATCAATGGTCAATATCCAATATCCAATTAAAATCGCAAGGTAAAAGTAAACAGTAATTAGAATTGTCATACCCGAAAAGACATGAGCGGAGCGAATATTCTTTATCGGGTATCTCATTCGTAACAATATGCAAGGATCAATATCCAATA
>DAIREY010000043.1:0-7000 GCA_036795335.1 Patescibacteria group bacterium | reverse complement strand
GAAAAGCATCCATCAAAGTAGTCTTCTTATCTACCACCTGCAACAAACGATCGTTTGGAATTACAATCAATGTGTCAACATTCTTTTTGAGCTCTTCAATACCCGCTTCCGCCAACTTCATTCTTCTTTGTCCTTCAAAAGTGAATGGCTTGGTTACCACTGCTACTGTCAAAGCACCTAACTCTTTAGCAATACCAGCTACTACCGGCGCTGCACCTGTACCTGTACCACCACCCATTCCGGCAGTAATAAAAACCATATCTGTATCTCGCAACTCTTCATATATTTCATCTTTATTTTCTTCAGCTGACATTCTTCCTTTGTCCGGATCGGCACCACACCCCAAACCACGTGTCAAATCACGACCAATCTGCAAAGTATTTTCTGCCATACTCTGCTTCAAAGCCTGCAAATCTGAATTCACAGCCAAAAAATTTACCCCTTTTAATTTTGCTTCAATCATTCGGTTTAAAGCCGAACCACCAGAACCACCCACCCCCACTACTTTTATTCTAGCCATTCCATTTACCGCTCCTCCTTCCGGCTCTGATTTGCCAGTTGATAAAATTTTTGTGTTCTTGGTCATATAATTCATTATAGTTTAAAAAAATTTACAACTTAAAAAATTCTAAAAAAGAATTTCTAAACAAATTATACTGTATTCATTTCCGAAAAATCAATTATTATGGTAAAAACTGTCCAAACCAATCTTTTACTTTACCCCAACTATCACTTTTACTTTTTGTTGCTCCAGCTACAAAATTCGTTTCACCCTTCATGATTGACTCCATTCCCCACTGCATCAAACCAACTGCTGCCACCATTCGAGCATCATTGGAAATATTTTCCACCATTCCGCTCACGTTGATCGGCAAACCCATTTGCGCCGGTAACCTCAATGATTCTTTTGCCAAATCTATCACTCCGGACAATTTGCTTCCGCCACCGGTCACCACTACACCAGCCGGTAACATTCCATCCCTTCCTACTTTTCTTAATTCATCATTGACCATTCCAAAAATTTCCAACATTCTCGCCTCGATAATTTCAGCTACTTCCCTCTTGCTAATAAACATGCCGTCAACCACGCCATAATTTTTTAAATCGATTCTTTCTCTCTCCGGAATCAAGGATGGAATAGCGCACCCTTCATTTATTTTCACTTTCTCTGCCACTTCGATGGAAGTACGCAAACCAATAGCAATATCATTAGTCACATGCAGCGAACCAATCGGTAATACGGTACTATGCAAAACGTTTCCTTCTTCATACAAAGCCACACCCGTCGTACCATACCCGATATCCACCACCACTACACCAATTTCTTTTTGATCTTTTGACAATACTGCTTTCGAAGAAGCTAGTACTCCCAATATTAATTCATCGATATCCAAACCGGCTTGATATACACACTTAGTCAAATTTTTAATCGACGGAGTCGACGCAGTAATCACATGCGCCTCCACTTCCAAACGCACTCCGGTCATACCAATCGGATCATGCACTCCATCTTGATCATCCACTTTATAACTGCGGGGAATGACATGCAATATTTCTCGATTGGCCGGCACCGACACTGCTCTGGCCGCCTCTATCACTCTTGCCACGTCATCTTGAGAAATTTCTCCATCACTTTTCGCCACGGCAATCACCCCCTTACTATTTTGAGACTGTATGGAAGCACTATCCACTCCAATAAAAGCATTATCAACCGGCACCCCAGCCATACGCTCCGCTTCTTCCAAGGTGGCTGAAATCGCACTAACAGTTTCTTCAATATCCACTACCACTCCTTTTCGCAAACCATGCGACGGTACACAACCATAGCCTATCACTTCCACCACATTTTTTTCCGGCACTATATGTCCCACCACTGCACATACTTTCGTTCCTCCGATATCCAGTCCGGTTACGATCTCTTTTGTCATATAAGTTGATTAACCTCCTTTATTTCATCTCATCTAATATCACCTTTGTTTTTTGTAGTTCTCCTTTCCGCCAATATTCAATTTCGATTTCATCTCCCGGTTTATATTTTTGCAATATGCCCAAAAGACTATGTCGTTCATCAATCATTTCACTATTAACTGAAACAATAATATCATTTACTTGTAAACCAGCTTTGTCGGCGGCCGTGCCAGGTATCACTGCCAAAGACGCAAAACTATCACTATATATCAATGCTCCATATTTTATTTCCATCTGATTTGTTGCTGCCAACTCTGGTGTTAGCGACACAAAACGTACCCCCAACCTCGGCCTGATGATCCGACCGTTTGTCAAATAACTTTCAATCGCTGATTTGGCTTGATTGATTGGAATTGCAAAACCAATATTGCTAGCTTCTGTATCAATTGCCGTATTTATCCCAATCACCGCCCCGCCCAAATCTACCAACGGACCACCGCTATTTCCCGGATTAATCGCTGCATCAGTTTGTATCATATTTTCCAACTGCTCACTTTGATCCAAACCATCGCCCGCCAAAATACTTCGGTCAACCGCACTTACAATTCCTGTTGTAACTGTATTTTGATATTCATTCAATGCATTTCCGATAGCCACTAATCGTTGACCAACTTTCAAACTATCCGAATCTCCCAAAACCGCATAAGGCAAATCTGACGCATCAATCTTTACAATTGCCAAATCATTCATCGGGTCAACACTCATAACTTTCCCATCATATTTTGTTCCATCATCCGTAATCACTGAATACGTCACACTGTTATCGCTTACTACGTGCTTGTTGGTCAATATTAATCCATCTTGACTGATAATAAAACCGCTTCCTCCTCCTTCCAAAGAATACATCTTTCCCAGCCAATCCCACCCTTTTTCCGTTGAAGTAATACTCACTACAACCGGATTAACTTTCTCGGCAACATCTACCACTGCCGAATTTTCATCCACATTAATCGTCTGCTCCAAACTGCCAATGTCACTGCTAACCGTCCCGACTGTTTTTCGACTAAAATCAACATTTCTTGACATCCACCAAAATGTGGCTCCCGATGCCAAGACACTTGCCATCACCGATATCAACAGCACTACTCCCATCAAACAGCAACTTGTTGTCTTCGAAAAAGATGACATTAAATATTATTAATTCTATAGTCTAACATATCACACTTTTTTATCATTGACCAACGATAACAATACTGTTAAAATATGTATTTTTTGCTTTCCGCAGCAAATACTTTTTTTATAATATTCACATCCGCCTTCCCTTCAGTTTTTCTTTTTACAAATCCGATAAAAAAATTCTCCACCGCGGCAATTTTTTCCTCATTTTTCATCATCTCAATTTGTTTTGGATTTTCATTGATAAACTCACTGAAATATTTCAAAACCTCACTTTCGCTCACAACTTGTGAATCGTTTAACAAAACATCTAAATTTATTTTTTCATTATTGATAATTTTGTGCCATATACCGCCAAACTGTTCTTTATTGATCTTTTTGGCCAACCAATATTTTATTAAATCCCGACTTGTCTTATTTGTTAAAATATTCAACTCACAGTTTTGTTTTGAAAAAGAGGGCCACATCACATTGACAATGATATTCAATAACATATCACCAACTATTTTTTCATCATCCGTATCTTTCACCTCATTATACAAAGTCACAAACACATCATAGGCTATGGTATTTTTTACCAACCAATTGGCATTTTCCATTTTGATTCCAAATTTTTGACAATAATCATTCGCCACTTCTTGATCACTTACCAATACTTGTGCCTGCCACCTTTCTATCAATTCCTCGTTCAAATCGATCGGCGGCACGTCCGGATCAGGAAAATATCGATAATCATGTGCATATTCTTTTTTTCTTTGCGAATATGTTTCTTGTTTGACTGCGTCAAAACCCCTTGTTTCTTTCACAATTGCTTGATTGTTTGTTACACATATTATTTGTCTTTGATATTCATATTCCAACGCTTTTTCCACATTTCGAAACGAATTTATATTTTTTATCTCCACCACTTCCCCTTGTTGTACCCCATCGACATCCAACAAACTAATATTTGCGTCACAACGAAATTCCCCCAATTGCATTCGAGCTCGCGAAACATTTTGCCATACCAAAATATCTCGCAGACAAATCAAATAATCACGCGCCGCTCGCGGACTATCCAAATCAGGCTCACTCACAATTTCCATCAATGGAATTCCGGACCGATTAAAATCCATCATTGTTTCTCCACTTGTATGAGTCAATTTAGCCGTATCTTCTTCCAAATGCAGCCGGTTTATTCTCACCGTCTCTTTTTGTCCTTCACTTTCAAATTCCAATTTTCCCTGATGACATATCGGATAAAAAAGTTGCGAAATTTGATAACCCTTTGGCAAATCCGGATAAAAATAATTCTTCCGATCAAATCGACAAAAATTGTTTACTTTAGCCGCCAATACCTGCCCGGCTATAACCGACAAACGCAATGCTTCTTTATTCAATACCGGCAAAGCTCCCGGTAAACCTAAACACACCGGACAAACCAAAGTATTTGGATCGTTACAATCGTTGTTGTTACGACATCGACAAAACATTTTACTCTCGGTCAACAACTGTACATGCACTTCCAAACCAATTTTTGCTTTATAATCTTGCGTCATTATTTATCATATTATTTTACAATATAGCCCAAATCTTCGAATACCTTTCGATAATTACTCATTACCATACTGTACTCGCTCTCCGACAAATTATAATCAATCTCATGAGCAATTTTGTTTCGCACCTTATGAGCAGTCCAAGCCTGCTGGTATCTTTCTCGATGATAAAATATTTTTTCCATCTTTCTCAACCTATCTCCCAAATTTTCACCTTCTACCATACTGCGAGCAATCAAATCCAAAACCTTATCTGCTTCGATAATTGCCTGCTTTTTTGCTGATGGATTGTCTTGATTGGATATTTTTATCACCTGCTGCCAATATTTTTCAAATCCACTTTGTTTTAATCTTTTACCTTTTGGCTTCGCCCACAGTATCAACCACATTGCCATCAATGCCAACAACAATGCCAGACCCAAAATAATTAAGACATAAACCATAAAAATGTTCTAATAATTTACAAAATTACTCCACCTTTTCAATATTGATGTTGCCATCTCCTCCACCATTAACTTGAATATCTGATATATTTATCGGCAAAGTGTTATCCGTTTCTGCCGATTTCGTATTGTCGCTCTCGTTTACCGATGAGCTACTTTCATTTTGAATAATATCAATTCCGTTTATCACTACATTCTCTTTCGGCCGATCGTTTTCGTCCACTTCCACCGCCGCAATATTTCTCACTACGTCCATACCATCAACCACTTTTCCAAACACCGTATGACGACCATCCAAGTGTGGCTGATCTTCCTCAGTCACAATAAAAAACTGACTGCCATTGGTGTTCGGCCCGGAATTGGCCATCGCAATCGCACCAACCGTCACATTCTTTGACTGCAATTTATCATTATATGTATAACCTGCTTCCTCCAAACTTTTTATGGTATCGCTATCCAATCCCAGCGAAACGGCATTGATCTCATCATCAAACTTGCCTCCCCAAGTACTCTCACCACCGGTACCATCATTGGAAGGATCATCATCTTTACTCAGTGGGTCACCACCTTGGATCATGAAATCTTTGATTACTCGATGAAATAAAGTTCCGTTATAATAACCACTTTTGGATAATGCGACAAAATTTTCCACCGTTTTTGGTGCCGCCTCACTATCCAAACTTAATGTCACGTCTCCTTTGGAAGTATGCATTACAGCTTCATAATTTGCTTTGTTGTTGTTATCCATCTTTTTTGTCTTATACCAATTATTTAAAAAATACCCACCCACCGCAATCGCCACCAATGTAATTATTGTCGTAACATACAATTTGGTTTTTTCTTGCGACTTCTTTTGACTCTCTTCTTTTTGCATCTTGCGCAATTTCTTAAACTTTTGAGCTCTTCCCATACGAAATAAATTAAATATTAAACAATAAAATATCTTATAAATTTGGCCTTAGATCACACCAACGGTTTATAGATTCATATGTCTTCGCCACCGCCAAAACCGACTCTTCTTCAAACCAACTGCCAATAAACTGCAAACCAAACGGCATATTATCCACCAACCCGCCCGGCACAGAAACTGACGGCAAACCAGCCAAACTTACTCCCACCGTCATCACATCTGACAAATACATCTGTAACGGATCATCAATTTTTTCCCCCAACTTGAATGCCGTGAAAGGTGCAGTTGGTCCAAATAAAATATCCACTTTCTCAAATACCTTTTTGGCTTCCGTTTTAATTATAGTTCTCACCTTGGCTGCTTTTTGAAAATAATCATCATAGTACCCACTGGACAACGAATACGTTCCCAATAGTATTCGTCTTTTCACTTCCTCCCCAAAATTTTTCGTCCGGAACAGATCCGTCTCCACCGGCAATCCCTCATCATCACTTTTATTTCCATATCGAATACCGTCAAGACGCGCCATATTTGCACTACATTCGGAAGATTGAATAATATAATAAACAGCAATCGCGTCGGCCAAATTAGCCATCGATACTTCCTTCACCTCCAATCCAACTCCTTGCAAATCAGCTATCGCTTCATTTACTAAATCCAAGTACTTCTTATCCAACCCGACCATAAACTCTTTTACTAACCCAATCTTTTTTCCCACCATTTTTTTGCTTTCAATCTTCGTTGCATCAAAATTTACATCAACAGAAGTTGCATCATTCACATCCACTCCGGCAATCACTTCCAGAACCCGGGCCGCGTCAGCTACTGTTCGTGCCATTGGCCCTACTTGGTCCAAAGAAGAACCTAGTGCCACCACCCCCGCACGGCTTACTCGCCCATAAGTCGGTTTCAAACCAACAATTCCGCACATGCTCGCCGGCAAACGAATCGAACCACCCGTATCGGATCCCAAAGCCGCCAATGCCAAACCAGCCGCTACACTCACCGCCGAACCGCTGCTGCTACCC
>DAIREY010000114.1:0-1438 GCA_036795335.1 Patescibacteria group bacterium | reverse complement strand
TCGATGAAAGCAATTTTAGCCAACTGGTCGAAGCCCACAATCTAATGAAACAGGCCCGTACCATCATGGATGGACTGGGACTTGGCTATAAAGGTAATAGAAACAATTCATCATCAAATTCATAAAAAAACAACTATGATTCAACAAAAATACAGCCACGAGTTGGCTGTATTTTTTTATTTTTTTGCCGCTGCACTACCGGCTACATAGCCACTACTCCAACACATCTGCAAATTATACCCACCGGTTGGACCGTCCAAATCGATTATTTCTCCGGCAAAATACAAATTATCAACAATCTTCGACTGCATTGTTCGACCATCAATCTCTTTCAAATCCACCCCGCCCTTGGTTACCATCGCCACCCGCCAACCGACCAATTTTTCAACTTCCAACTTCATTTTTTTTGACATCTTCATCATCTCTTTTCTTTCTTCTTTCTTAATATCACCCATTCTTTTTTCACCATCGATTTGCAACAACTTCAAAAAAACATCAACCATCCGCCGCGGCATCCAGTTTGTTAGAAAATTTGATACCGATTTTTTCGGGTTATTCTTTTTTTCCCATTGCCATTTTTCTTCCCAAGTTTTCCACTCCATTTGTGGACAAACATCAATTTCCAACCACACCTTCCCCTGTTCCAATAATTCTTCCACCAAACCGCTAACACACAATATCATCGGTCCGCTAACCCCAAAATGAGTAAAAATCATTTGTCCCGTTTCTTCACACTTTTTCTTATCATTCAAAAAAACCACTACTTTTGCTTTTTCCAAACTCAATCCTTGTAAATCTTTTGTCCATTCATCAACAATTATCAATGGCGACAAGGCCGGTCGCGGTTTGTTAATATGATGACCCATCGCTTCTACCCATTGATATCCGTCACCAGTTGAACCCGTTGCCATGTGTGACTTCCCTCCGGTCGCCACAATATATTTATCGGCCGTAATCATCCGACTATTCGTTTTCAAACCAACAATTTTACCATCCCGCAACTTCCAATCCTCAACTAAACAATTATGCTGAATTTCCACTCCTCCTTCATGTAAATACGACAACATGACATCCAACACATCACGCGCTCGATTCGAATCAGGAAACATCCGACCATTTTTCTCCAATTTCATCTTCAATCCTTTTTTCTCCATAAAACCAATCAATTCTTCCGGTCCAAATTGATCCAACAATGAAAAAAGAAATTTTCCTTTCTTGCCAAACCTATCGACAAACTTTCGCCGGCTATCACCTGCTTGCGTCAAATTGCACCGCCCGTTGCCGGTCAACAACAACTTCTTGCCCAATTCGTCATTTTTTTCCAACAACAATGTCTTCGCTCCCAATGCGGCTGCTCGACCAGCTGCCATCATTCCCGCCGGCCCTCCGCCCACTACCACTACATCATATTCATTTTTCCCTTTATTCATATCTATCT
>DAIREY010000042.1:0-7173 GCA_036795335.1 Patescibacteria group bacterium | reverse complement strand
TTGCCTCATACTTACATGGCGCTTCCAGCAACACCTATCGAAATCTCATGCCCAACTACGCTCTACAATGGCAAGCTATTCGCGACGCTATCAACAAAGATTGTCATTTTTACGATTTCGGTGGCATCGCTCCTCCCAACGCGCCCGCCAACCATCCCTGGCACGGCATCACCAGATTTAAACAAGGTTTCAATGGTATCGATGTTTCCACTATGGGCCATTTGGAAAAAACAGTTTCTCCTTTTTGGCATTTTGCCTACAAAACTGCCCGTTCTCTCCAAAAATAATTATTCATCCCCGACAAAGCCATCTTAATCGTATTCACAAATACGCTCACAAGACCATTCTCGACCGTATCGAATACTTGTTTACATTTCTCAAAAATAACCTTTATAATTAGTTTGCTTTCAACAATCTGATTTTTTTGTTGTATCCATATCCATATTATTTGTTACCATCATGTCCATTTTCAAAAAAATAATCCCCAACTCATTTATCCTCTTTTATCACCGGCTCAAAGCCATTTTTGCCGCATATTATTTCGGTTTTCCCGCCAACAAACTTACCGTTATCGGCATTACTGGCACCAACGGCAAAACTACCAGCTGTCATCTCACCGCCAAAATATTGGAAGAAGAAGGCTATAAAGTCGGTATGGCTACCACCATCGCTTTTAAAATCGGCCGCAAAACATGGACCAACGAAACCAAGATGACCACTCTCACCGCTTGGCAATTGCAATCACTGCTAGCTCGCATGGTAGCTGCCAAATGCCAATATGCTATTTTGGAAACCTCATCTCACTCTCTAGTTCAACACCGTGTCTGGGGAATAAACTACGACATTGTTGCCATTACCAATATCACTCGCGAACATCTGGACTATCATCACTCGATGGAGGAATATGCTTCTGCTAAAGAAAAATTATTTCAAACTTTCAAAAAATCCAAAAAGAAAAAAGGTATCAAAAAAATCTCCGTCCTTAATTTGCAAGATACTAGTTGGCGTCAATTCATCAAATACGGTCGGCACAAAACATATGGCTATTCACTTACTGAACAGTCGGGTATCAAAATCAAAAAACAACCCAAAACCGTTTTCATTCACGCTACTGATATCGAGCTACTTCCTTTTGGCTCCAATTTTACTCTTCACACACCCCATTATTCCAAAAAAATCAATCTCCAACTTCCCGGTAAATTCAATGTACAAAATGCCTTATTGGCAAGTTGTATTGCTCGTTCTCAACAAATAAAACTTCGTACCATCAAAGCCGCTCTCGAAAAAGTCGACAACATCCCCGGCCGTATGACCAGCATCAATTTGGGACAACCATTTCAAGTCATTATTGATTATGCGGTCACTCCGGATTCATTGGAAAAATTATACCGCGACACTATCAAACCAATTACCCCAAACAAAATTATTGCCGTCTTAGGATCTTGCGGTGATCGCGATCAAGGCAAAAGACCAATCATGGGCGAAATAGTAGGCAAACTCGCTAACTATGTCATTCTTACCCATGAAGATTCTTGGACAGAAAATCCCGCTAGCATTATTGATATGATCAAATCCGGTGTTGTTAAATCCGGTAAAATCGCCAACCAAGATTTTTTTGTCATCGAAAATCGCCAAGAAGCCATCCATAAAGCTCTCACACTCGCCCAACCGGGCGACACTGTCGTCATCACCGGCAAAGGTGCCGAAACCAAAATGGTTTACCCTGATCGCACTATTCCTTGGAATGAAAAAGATATCACCGAAAGCCTCCTCCGAGAAATTAATTTTCACTGCGATACTTCAAATCAATAAATCATTACCGTATTCAACTCACAAAAAAATAGGATTAAATTATAATCCTATTTTTTATATTTCTTATCCATGTAAAAGAAAATCTATTTACTATTTTTCTTCCATAAATAGATCAGTAATCCCACCATTGCCACTAAACCAAGCAAAATAATTATCAATAGCAACCACCAAAACTTGATCATCAATGTTGCTACTACCAAAATCAACAACGCCAATATCGCCGACACCACTCCTGCCGCCGAGCGCGCCGCGCTGCCCACCAACGGAATAAAATCCACCAAAGCAATGATTGGACCAACCACCGAAGTAAAACCAATCGTCAACAACAACCAAATAATCACCTTAATCACCCAATACCATGTATTCTCAGCACTTTGTACCGCCGACAGTAAATCTTTGGCCGATTTAGTGGTAATAATATATTCACTTCCCCCTTCACTCACTTCGTTGTTGTTTATTTCCCCCACTACCAACAATTTGACATCAATCGGCAAATAGCTAATCACAATTCTTGTGTTACCCAACGCTTCTTCTACTTTTTGTCCATTTTCCATCTTGGTTTCCGTGCCATCTTCCGCCACTTTGTATTCCGCTTTATTCAAATCCAATTTTAAATCAGCTCCGGTCGGATCAATTTTTATTTCACCAACTTTGAAATCCGCCCAAACCGGCTCGTGTTCTTCCTTCGTCACCCATTTATCCACCATTTTTGTGGTCTCCACCGTATCTTCGTATTGCTCGCCATTCTCTTCCCGATTTTTAGTCTCCGTTACTTTCTCTTCCACTTCCTCATATTTTTCTTTTACCAACGAAAAATATAACACTTGTCCCACATGTTGTTCTTCCAGTTTGCTCAATGGCACAGCGTTTCCCTCAAACATCACCATTCCGCTTTTATCAAACACGTCTGTCGCCTGTTCCAACTTCAACCCCTGCAATACATCCGATGTTTTATGAAACATTTCACCATAAAACATCAAACCAACCGCCACCAATATCAACACCGGCGCCATACAAAAAGCCGAGATTGACTCTTTCAAATTGCCCCATTTTTCTTGTACATACCCTTGTTTCTGCACTTTCCGCGAAGAAATCACCTTCTCGGAAATAATTTTTTCATCCATGATCAAAATAAATTAATAATATTTCAAACTAATTATACCAACTAAGTCGGATATTCGGCAGTATATCTATATCAACCACCAAACTTTTTGCTAAAAAAATAGTCGGAATTTTTCCGACCAACAAATTCAGATACAAAAAGCAAGGTTATGTTCATAAATAACCAAGCCAAAACAAAATAACCAAATATTATTTTATCTCAAAAAACCTCTATCCCTATAACCACATTCACCCAATAAATTCACCATGCTCAATCATTGTGGCTTATAATAATACCGATACCAATAAAAATTAAACCTTTAGCATGAATTTACAAAAATTGCCAAACCCTCTTTTGTTCGGAATAATTGTATTCCCTGTAATAATTATCTTAAATATTATTTTATTTATACTGACATTGGGAAAAATCAATATTCTATTTTGGCTTATCATTCCCTCGATAATCTTTGAAGAACTCTTTGAAAAAAAATACTATGTTTTTTCCGACAATCAAATAGCCAACATAGTTTTCGTTTTGATATTTTGGTTTATCGTCGGCGCATCACTTGGCTGGATTGCCAAACAAATCACAAACCAAACCAAAGAATAATCACTTTTACATTATTTCTCTCTCCATAACACTACTCTACTTGCCCAATCCCAAGATCAAATTAATCAACGTCAGTACCGCTACTCCAGTCGCTCCACGTGCTTTGTATGTTCCTTCACCGTTTTGCGTCCCCATTGCGGCAATATCCAAATGTGCCCATTTTACTCCTTCTTCGACAAACTCTTCCAAAAACATTGCACTGGTAATCGCTGCCGGACCTTTGAAACTAATATTTTTAAGATCAGCAAAATGCGACTTTACTCTGGCTCGATAGCCTTCGTAAATCGGAAAATCAAACATTTCTTCGCCGGATACTAGTCCCGCTTTTCTAACCCTTTCCAACAATCGATTATCATTGCCAAACAAACCGATCATTGATGGTCCGACCGTTCTCATCACTGCCCCCGTCAATGTCGCCACATCCACCAAATATTCTACCCGATAATTTTCTTGTACATAACTCATGGCATCCGCCAAAATCAATCTTCCCTCCGCATCGGTATCAAATATTTCCACCGTCTTACCACTATATGACATCAATATATCACCGGGTTTAAAACTATTACCACTCAACATATTTTCCGCCAATGGCATCACACCTACCACGTTAATTTTCGGTCTGATCTGACCCAATACATACATGAGTCCCAACACCGCCCCCGCCCCCATCATATCGCGTTTCATATCAAAAAAAGTCTCATCGCTTTCTTTCAAACTCGTCCCGCCGCTGTCAAACGTAATTCCTTTGCCCACCACTCCAATCGTTGGATATTTTTTACCAACATGATAATTCATCACCACCAAACGCGGTTTGTTCTCGCTACCCTTGCCCACACCATATAATAAACCCAATCCTTCCTTGTTTAGGTCATTGTGATCCAAAATTTTGCATCCGATTTTTACTTTGTTCATCATCTTCTGAGCAATATCAGCAAAATTGTCCGGCGTCAAAATATTGCTCGGTTCATTGCCCACATCTCGTGCCAACAATACTCCTCCCGCTTCCATCTCTCCCAACAAGATGGCTTTTTCCAACGTTCTCTTATCCTTTATACTGCCAACCAAAACAATTTCGTTTAATTTTTTTGTACTTTGTTTTTCCAAGTATTTTTCAAACCGGTATAATCCCAACAACATTCCTTCTACCACCGCTCTGGCGCTTTCTGACATTTGATGTCCACGCACATTTGGCACCACTAAGGCTATTTTTTTCAAACCGGCATCTCTCATTTTTTTCACCGCTACCGCTGCCGCCGAACGTAATGGATTCAACGTCGTATCGCCCTTCAGATCATAACCTACTATTCCGACCCGCTCGATATTTTTTATTTTACTAAAGGTGAAAAAGTACAAAAAATCATCCTGACTACTGGCAAATTCACCACTTTCGATCACTTCCGCCATCTTGCCATCCACCAGTTTGTTCACTTCATTTTCCCAACCTCGCAACGCCACTTTTCCTTTTTCATTGAAAACCAGCACCGCATCCGCTTTGAGATCAACTATCTCATCTGTAAAAATGTTTAATTTCATTTTTACCCTCCGTAAAAAATAATCATTTTCACCTTCATTTTATCAATTATTTCATATTTGTTACATACATAACTGCTCAATATGTTTCTTATATTATTATTGCCAAAAACAATGTTTTACTCTACAATTTAAGCAAAATAATTCAATGAAAGGATGTGAAACGCCAATGACAGACAATGTTCTTGTCTTAGTTGATCTCGATCCGATAATCGATTCGAATCCTTATAGTACTTTAAAAAAAATACTCACAGCAAAACACCCGGACCAAAATATTATTTTTTGGGGATTTCCCCAATTTTCCAATATTCTTCAATACAACCCTGCCAAAAACAACCCCTCAATCTACCTTATGGAAGATATATATTTGGCTGTACATGATTTTTCCAGTCAATACCTCTATATCCATCATTGTCACTCACAAAATGACAAGGTGGTAGAAACCATCAAAAAAATCCAAACATACGACATTTCGTTCTTCAAAAAATATTATTTCACACCTATTAATTCGAATCAGCAGAATTATTCCAGTGCTTCTACCAACAATTCCATATATATTTTTATCGATTTCCAAATCTTTAATTTTACAAACCCAGCCAACATCATGGCCGAATTATTACCACACTTGCCCAACCTACAACCAATTTTTATTCCGTTAATAAGGCCAGCATACACTTGCAATATATATCAAAAATTATTACCGGAAAAATTTATTTTATTATTAAAAAAAGATTTTATAGATAGAATAAAACCAAACACATTGGAGTATCTCAAAAGAAGAGATATTCTTGTCAAATACATGTAAAAAAAGACCTAATAATAGGTCTTTTTTTCTTTGCTCACAAATTTAATAATTTCCTTTTAATTTCATTGATTTCAAAGAATCATCAATCCTATCTTGCAATTCATTTGCCAACATTTCTTTAGCCATTTCCATCTTACCTTTCAAAATATTTTCAGAAATATCCTTTTGAGTTAAAACATCCAATAATGTTTTTGCCATCTCCTCGTTCATTTCCAAAACACTCAAATTTTTTTTCAATTTCACATACTTAACAAACAAATAGTTCGGATGTTTTGAAACTCCAAGCAATTTTTTTGTTTTCTCCAAAAAATTTTTACTGTCATTATTCAAATAATTAAAAAACTTATAATATTCATTCCAACCCAAGCTCTTTTGTCCACGCCCATCCTTAGAAATATCTATCACTTCTTCTTTGTCCGAACCATTTACTTCCTCCTCAAAAATAATAGTGCCATCTTTCATGGAGTGTACATAAGGTCTAAAACCACATTTTATAATACATTTTTGTCCAAAAGATTCATATTTTTCCCCCTCTTTGATTAACAAGTTGTTCGAGTTATTTTTTTGACCTACATCCATTATTCTACTTCTAACTTCCTGCGTTTTTTCTCTTCTTCTTTCTGCGGCTATGGCTTCTGATTTTCGGATATAGTCTTCATCATATCCTTCGCTTTTAACACTTCCCCCTTCTTTAGATTTCAACTCTCCACTTTTCGCCATAAGTTCCAATCTCTTTGCAAGCGTTAAATTTCCTTTGCTATCACTCTTCGATAGTTCCTCCCCTTCTTTTTTATCTATAGATGATATCATTTTATATAAAATAATTTTAAAAATCATACCATTATAACCAATTATCAATCATAAGTCAACCAATTTCTCCGACGAAAAAAGTGATAAAATAACATTAGACAAAAAAACGATATCACCAAAAATCAATCATCGAATATTTATCACCATGACTATTTCTCCCAAACCACTATTTGTTCTAATCGACGCCAACGCGCTTATCCATCGCAGCTACCACGCTATTCCTCCTCTCTCTCTGGCTGACGGCACCCCCACCAATGCCGCCTATGGTTTTACCATGACTCTTTTGTCCGCTATCAAAGAGCTTAAACCCACCCACATTGCCGCCGCTTTTGATCTGCCCGTACCCACCTTTCGCCATCAAGCCTACCCACCGTACAAAGCCCATCGCCAAAAAGCCGATGATGAACTGATCGCCCAGTTTCCCCTTACCAAAGATATTTTGCATTCTCTCAATATCCCTATTTTTGAACAACCCGGCTTGGAAGCCGATGATATTATTGGCATA
>DAIREY010000113.1:0-1474 GCA_036795335.1 Patescibacteria group bacterium | reverse complement strand
GAGATTTTCCAATTGTTGGGCAATGCAGGTGGTGTCAGAAATGGTTAGACCGCCATCGATCAGTTCGTCAGCAGAAAGGCGGACAATAATGGGAAAATTTTCACCGATGACTGTTTGAATTTTTGTGATAATATTTTGCAGAAAACGAAAACGATTGGTGGAATCGCCACCGTATTTGTCGGTACGGTGGTTGGAAAATGGAGACAAAAATTGATTGATTAAATAGCCGTGAGCGGCATGAATTTCGATAAAATCGAAGCCGGCGGCTTTGGCACGCAAAGCAGCATCAGCAAAGTCGTTTTCGATGGATTGGATTTCAGCTATGGTAAGTTCTTGGGGTTTTTCTTGTATGACCGGGCAGGCGATGGGGGAACAAGAGACCGGTTGAGAACCGGTGACCTGGGAAGATGTTTGACGGCCGGCATGGTAGAGTTGCGGACCAATTTTGGCGCCATGCTTGTGGCCGATTTTGACTAATTTTTGCAAACCTTCCAGTTTGGTGTCATTATCGAGACCCAGTTCGTGGGAAAAACCTTTGCCGATAGGATTGACATAACTAGCTTCGAGAATCATGAGACCAACACCACCACTAGCGATTGATTCGATGTGGTCTAAATATTTTTGGGTGACGGTACCGGACTTGGTGGCATAGTTGCGGACCATGGGGGCCATGACCAAGCGATTTTTGATTTCGAGGGTGCCAATAGAAATTGGGGAGAAAAGATTTTTGTATTTCATAATGTATAGTTGGTTAATTTTTTTATCTATTAATATTTTAGCAAAAAAAACAAATTGGTGTGATTGGAAAATAGGGCGACTTATTTTATAAGGAACAAAATTTTTATAATTAGCGAAATGGTCAACTAATTATTTTGGCGAAGGGAGGTTGACAAAAATAATAAAGAACTTTATAATACATATAGATAATTGTATATATATTAATATGTCGGAGGGAGTATGGATAATGTTTTTAAGGCATTATCGGACAAAAACCGGCGGCGAATTTTGGAATTGTTGCGAAAAAAAGATATGTCTGTGTCGGAATTATTGGAAAATTTTGATTTTTCGCAAGCGACTATGTCGCATCATCTAGATATATTAAAAAGAGCAAATTTGGTAGTTGATGAGCGGCAAGGGCAATTTATTTATTATTCGTTGAATATGTCGGTAGCCGAGGAAGCGATTAACTATTTTATTAATATTTTTAACGGGGAAAATAAGAAGGAGAAAAAATGAGAAAAATATATAGCTATTTGAAATGGATTGCGTGGGGATTGATGGTAGTTAGCGGATGGTATTTTTATAATAAATTGCCGGCGATTGTGCCGACGCATTGGAACTTGGCTGGAGAAGCCGATGGCTTTGGTAGCAAAACGACACATTTGATTTTGATGCCGGTGATAGTATTGGGAATGATGATAATGTTGATGGTTTTGCCAAAATTAGATCCAAAAAAGGAGAAGTATGAAAAATT
>DAIREY010000041.1:0-7335 GCA_036795335.1 Patescibacteria group bacterium | reverse complement strand
GATCAAAGCCCGACGGCAATTTTATACGACCAAAACAGCGCTATGTTGTGGGTGCGGATAAAAAACTGCGGCCGGGAAACTTGGGAGAGCGATAAAGTGCATTTGGGAACAATCAATCCCAACGATTGTCCTTGCATCTTGCGAGTCGGCATCAATCATGAATACGCAGAGAGATGGCTGACCGAAAATAGAGTCAAAATGGAACAAAACAAAGTGGAGCCGGACGGAGAGGCATTGTTTGGTATTCCGGTCACCACCAACGGTTTTGATGGCATCATTTCGCTTAGTTTCCAAATGGTATATGACGACGAAGAAAAAGGAGAAAGATTTGGACCGAACATCAGTTGGCAGGTGGAATGCCGCCAAAGCAAAAGATGCGAGGCGATCAAAACACCATGTCCGGTGTGGGAAAATGACAAATATTATTTTCACAAAGGCAGCGTCCACAATCACACCACATGGTCGGACGGCAGCATGAATATTACTGCATTGTGCCAACAAGCCAAAAAAGCCGGTATGGATTTTATCGCCATCACTGACCACAGCGATTATTTTAATTCAAGTGAACAATTCAAGAAGTATGTTGAGGAAATAAATCAAAGCCGACAACAGACCGGAATATGTACGGTCGCCGGAATTGAATACACTATGCAAAATTACGACGATCGAGTAACGACCGATCCGCATGACAGCACGGTGCATATCATTGGTTTGGGATACAACCAAAATCAAGAAACGATTGTGCCGCCATTTTTTCCTTGGACAACCTATGGACCAACAACAACCGTGGCAGATTTGATTGATTGGCACTATCAACACCGATTGCCAATCATCGTTTGCCACCCGATTATTCGAGGGAAAGACGGATACAGCAACGCCGATTTGATCAAGGCATACAAATATGCCGATTACAACAAGATTGCGGCGATGGAATTTTTTGATATCGGATACGACACCAACACGATCGCGACCGTATTGAAAAAATTGGTGTGGCCAGGTTTGGAAGACAACGAAGCGATCAAATTATATCGTGATTGTTTGGCGCCCAGCGGGGTAGGCGTATCGGCCTGTTCGGATTTTCACGGCGTCCCGCCTGATTTCAGCCAAAAGCAAATTTTGGGTAACAACGTGACTTTGACTATGAACAATGACGGCAGCGGCACGTTGGACCCGGGTTGGGGTAAGAACGCGACGATAAAAATCGAACAATCGATGGTAAAAATAATTCAATCGATGGATCGCGCCAAAACGACCGTCATAACCAAGTCGCCCACAATAAACGTGGGTGATGTGGTGGCCGGCTACAACAATCATCGAACAATCGCCAGTCGTTATCATGAAACTTTTGATGAATTTACTATCAACAAAACAAATTGGGCGCCGGGAAAATGGCCGACAACGATAAACAGTGGCCAAAATATTCGGTTTGATATGGCAATTCAATTTCATGAAGGCAAGGAATTATTGGAAAACAAAAAAGAAGTGGTGATTATGCGTAATTGTAAAAAAATATGTGATCAAATCGCCACTTTGGGCTCAGATAACAAACTGCAATACAGTTTTGCCGATACCAATTTGATGCCGGGTGTTTACCAATATATTATCTTTGTGGGTGGACTGGAATTGAATGATCGCGCGCAGGAAAGGATTATTACCAGTCCAATTTATGTAAAAGTAGCAGACAAGCAAGAAGAACAAACGGCAGCCAATCAAACTTCGACGACAGGTAATGCGAACCAAAAAATTATTACTATTTTTTCGGGTTTGATCCATTTGGGTGATTCCAACTATAGTACACCGTTGAACGTTGGGTTTAGCAAAAAGGATGACGAAGGCAAGGTGGGAACATGGAAGTTCACACTGCAACCAAGTGATTTTGAAAAACTGCAATCAGCTAATTTGGTGATGACCATTCGCGGGGCGGAAAAACTCGATCGCAATTATATCGGCAATCCGATCGAGTTGGGTTTGTACAAAATTGGTGAATGTCTGGTGAAAGACGGGAAATTGGAAAACAACGGCAAATATCATAGTTTTCCGATCGACGTCAGAAGATTGTATGCCGGCACAAATTGTTTGATGATCAGGTCCATCGCTCATTGGATTGGTAACCACTATGATTACGATGATTTTGAAATCAGTGATCTAAAACTGGTTCTGAATTATGGAACAAATAGTATTCTACTTGATAATCACATGTTGCCGATCTTGGCGGCCGACGAAGCAACGGTTTTCGGGGTGGAAAAGAAAGACGGGTTTGGGGAAAAGGAAAAACAAGCGGCGCAAGAAGCGTTTGCTGATTTTAGCAAGAGAGGCGGGAAGTTGGTAAAAGATGAGAAGTACCTAGCCAAGGTCAAAGAAATGTTGTGGCCGATTGCCAGTAACATTAATTTGTTTGATCGATATGATAAAAAAAATACCGGCTACATGGTGTTTGAATCAAAAACTTATGATCCGATCGTACTGACCAACGGAACAATAATGATTCCAACCGGTTTGATCAATTTGTACAACAATGAATTGCCGGAATCGTTTATTTTTCCCATATTAAGCGAAATGGTCCAAGCCGACAAAGGCATTACTTGGGAACAAAGCAACCGAACCGACTGGATCAAAGTGTTGGGAACGATTGGCACGATCGCCAGCGCCTACAATGGTCAGGGCGGACAGATTGTTAAATCGATCGGCACGGGTTTGATGTTGGCGTCAGCAATCGGTTTGAAAACTCAACGGGACGATTATTTTATCTCCGATGCTTTGGCATTGGAGATGCTAATCAAAATGAATATGGACGTGGATGATGCTTTTTCTTTTTTGGATGCTTTGTCCACCATGGAGACAAAAAATCCGGACAAGTTGGCGGTATTTTATCTTTATGCACCAACCGCCAAAGAAAGATTGAAAGCGTTAAAATATTATTATCTTTTAAGATACGAAAATAATTATCCACTGACGCCATACGAAATAAATTGGGATAAAGTATTGGACGATGGTGGAAAATAATTTCATTTTGATTTCATATTTTTTAAACATGGTAAAGATAGTATTAAATTATTCATAAATAAATATTTATAAAATAAAAAATCACTTAAGAGAGAAAGTGAGAGAGTGCGAGACGGCGAAAAAGCCGTCTTGTTTTTTTATCGATCGATATTGAAAAATGACCGTAGTGTGCGGTATAATTTTGGTTGTTAGCAAAAAATAATTGAAAAAATATGATTGAAATATTTTGGATGGGCAATTCGGCGGTAAAAATTGTTTCCAAGACAGCGACAGTGGGGATAAATTTGCTTAATGATAATAGCTGCAATTTGTTGATTTCAACCAAGCCGCTCCCAAAAAAAGTGGATAAAGACAGATTTGTAATTGATTCGCCGGGAGAATATGAGGCAAAGTCGGCGATGGTTTACGCGTTGATCGGCGAGCAAGGAGACAAGATCAAAGCTGCACAATTGATAGTTGATCATATTGCTTGTTTTTACTGCGACAATTTTGATTTTGTGCCAAACGAAGAACAACTGGATGCAATGGGCACAATCGACGTCTTGTTTTTGCCGATAGCAGTCAACAAAGAAAGTGAAACGCATATTCAAAAATTGACGGAAATGATCGATCCACGAATTATCATTCCCATCGCTACCGACGACGAGACTTCGGCTGAGGTTTGTTTGAATATGGCCAAAACTTTGGGATTGAAATGCGAAGAAACAATGAAAAGTTATAAAATAAAGAACAGATCGCAATTGCCGGAAGAAGAGCAACTATTTATTACTTTGCAAAAGAGCTAGTCAAAAATTTACCAAATAATAACTGTTTTTGAAAATAAGTTTGACATGAACAATTGGGCGAGTGGCGGAACTGGTAGACGCAAGGGACTTAAAATCCCTCGGTAGCAATACTGTGCGAGTTCGATTCTCGCCTCGCCCACTTTGGTAAGAAGTAAGAAATAAGTAGTAAGAAGAAAGAAAGTAACAAGAAGTAAGTAATAAAAAAATGATTTGTGCTGAGTTAAATTAAATAATACCAGATTTCTGCTGGTATTATTTGTATAGATTGATAAATATTTTTTAGGTTAAATATGTGGTTTGTGTATATTGTGAAATGTCGAGATGGCACACTCTACACTGGTATTACCAATGACTTGGGGCGGAGAATTGGGGAGCATAATTCATCGGAGTCGGGCGCCAAATATACACGGGCTAGAAGACCGGTGGAATTGGTATATCAATTTTCGTGTCCCGATCGATCCACTGCTTCAAGGGAAGAACGACGGATAAAAAAATCAGCTCGAAGCAAAAAGCTGGAACTAATAAATGAACAAGTGAAATATTTTCAAAAATTGCATAAAAAAGGATTAAGCGTGGCAGACGACGTTGGAAGCTTGGATAAGACGAGTGACAACCGGCGATAGTGAATATTGATGAATTTGATCAAACGACACCCACAAAAAATCATCATGTTCCCAACTTAAATTTACCCGATCATCTGAAGATCGCGTTGTAAAACCTATCACCAGCAAATCGGAATCGTCTTTGCGAGCAAGAACAAAGTCAACGACTCGAAAAGAATTGGTGGGTAAAAATAAACCGGTTTCTTCTCTGGTCTCCCGCCCGGCGGCAGTGATTGGATCTTCGGATTGACCAACCGCGCCACCCGGTAGATCCCAACAGCCGGCATACGATGTGAGGCGACTGCGGCGTAACAACAAAAGACGATCGTGGGGATCGACAATAATCGTTTTGACGCCAAGCAGATAGTAATCGCGCGGCGGCACATAATGGGGATCGTATTCATTGCCCATAAATATGAAAGTTGACTTACAATTGGTTGATTTGATTCGTCAGATTCTTGATTTGGACTTTTTTGGTAGTTTGTTTCACTTTTTTGTCGTTGTCATACAAAAGGGAATTAACTTTTTTGATGCCATTGATAATAGCGGTTAGTTCTTCGGGTGCGAATTCTGATTCGTGAGACAAAAAAACACTTTGAGCAGATTCAAATTTTTGTTCAAATTCGCTTTGTTTGTTGATAAAATTATCGATATCAGCGATCAAGGCATCTTCGGAGGCGGAATTGATCTCAACCAACAACGATTGAGATTGAACCAAAAGGTCGATAATCGATTGATAGGGATTTGGTGAGGACATTTCGAAGCGAATATTAATTTAAATAAAAATTATGATTATTTATATTTTTTGATTGTTTGAAAGTTGCCCATAATTCTCGAACTAGAGCCACGACATTCATTCATATGTAATAAGACCATTCGTCTTAGAGCGGCGATTTCTTTTGAATCATCAGTCTCTGGTATGCTATCAAATCTATCGCCGTTAATACTTTCCGGAGGTGTGAGAGCATTATCTGCAAAATTATTACCGTCAGGATTAACTTCTGATTTTTGGTATTGATTTGGGTCTTCTTCTTCTGGTTTATTGCCAATTTTTATAATAGGATTGATTGCTCTTGGACCATATCTATTATCAATTCCACCGATTCGCATATTTATTTTTATTTATTTTATTTTTCAAAATTTCATCACATTGTATCAATTTTTATCCTAATTTGTCAAGATTTGTCTGGTAAAATAACATATTTAGAGGTTATAATGATAATATGAAAATTATCGTTCACCCCAATCCGGTCTTACGACAAAAAGCTCAAGACATTGAGGTTTTTGATGAAGAACTAAAAAAATATGCCGATAAATTCACGCAAACCATGTTGAAATATGACGGCGTGGGGCTGGCCGGACCGCAAGTCGGATTGAGCAAAAAAATAATAGCGATCAATATTGAAAAAAAGGATTTGGAGGGGTTGAGTTTGCCGATGCCAATGGTATTGATCAATTCCCATATTATCCAAGCCAGCTTTGATACCAATGAAGCTAATGAAGCATGTTTGTCAGTGCCAGGAAAAATTGCACCGGTGTGGCGAGCGGAAGAAATCATAGTAAACGCTAAAGATGTGTCAGGAAAAGACATTCACTTGGAATGCGGTGGTTGGCTGGCCCGAGTTTTGCAACACGAAATCGATCATTTAAATGGTATACTATTTATCGATCGAGTGAAGGACAAGAGCACAATCAAAGAATACGACCCAAAAGATACCAAATAGATCACAATTGAAAAAAATTTATAGTAAAAAATGGACTCAATGTTTAATAAAAAAAATATAAGAGTTGTATTTATGGGAACACCGGAATTTGCGGTGGAATCGATGATGGCACTGTTGGACGATAGCTACAATATTGTCGGGGTTTTCACCTCGCCGGACCGGCCAGCCGGCCGTGGTAAACAAATAAAAATGTCAGCGGTCAAGGAGTTGGCGTTGGCGTATCATACACTGACTTTTCAACCAGAGAAAATCAATCAGCCGGAGTGGATAGATAAAATAAAGGAATTAAATCCGGATATTATAGTAGTGGCGGCTTACGGGCAAATTATTTCACAAAAAATACTGGATATTCCCAAATTTGGTTGTATAAATGTACACGCTTCCCTATTGCCAAAATATCGAGGAGCTTCGCCGATTCATTTTGCCTTACTAAATGGAGAAAAGGAGACCGGAGTCACTATCATGAAAATGGACGACAAAATGGACACCGGACCGATTCTCAAACAAATGACGATCGCAATTGAACATGATGATAATTTGATAACCCTGCATGACAAGTTGGCTATTGCCGGCTCCGAATTATTGCTGCAAGCTTTGCCGCCATATCTGAACGGAGATTTAAAACCGCAAGAACAAGAAGAAAGCCAAGCTACTTACACCAAAATATTAAAAAAAATCGACGGAAGAATAAATTGGCAAAATAGTGCTGTCGACATCACCAATCAGATCAAAGCTTATTGTCCGTGGCCGGGTACTTTTACCGAGTGGAATGGCCGGTGTGTCAAAATAATCCAAGTTGCAATCTCGGACAAACAAATTGAGCCGGGGAAATTTGAAATTCAAAATGATCGGTTGTATGTGGGCAGTCAGACTCAAGCCTTGGAAATAATCAAGTTGCAGATGGAAGGAAGGAGATGTCTTTTGGCGGCTGAATTTATCAAAGGCTGCAGCATGATTGACGGATATTATTGCCAATAGCCTAAATAATACTTTTTTAAAAAGTCATTTATTTTTTTATCTCTTAAAATTAATATTTTTAGCTTTTCCTTTAATACAGTACTTCTTATGGCAATAAATAAATTTATTAAAACGATTTCATCATCATGTCCCAGCATAAATAGCTGCATTAATTCTGTTGATGATAATTGATCGCTTTGATTTACTTCATTAAATTTTAATAACTTAATGATCAAAAACATGTATTGAACACGATAATCATTA
>DAIREY010000040.1:0-7372 GCA_036795335.1 Patescibacteria group bacterium | reverse complement strand
TATTATTATTATCAACAATATTTTGTGGTTTGATTGCAATATGCTATTTATTGTCTTTAATAATAAATTTATTTGTTAAAAAACAATAAATAAATATCAAAAAAAAATAGTTACAAAACCATCTAAATGGTTTTTTTGTTTATATTCACACTGATTTACCTTCTAGCGCCCAGCTCATTACTTTACTAATCTTGATCGGCAAAATTTGTCCGATCATTTTTTTGTCCCCCTGAATATGTACCTGTTTCATTCCTTCCGTATAGCCGATCAACTTCCCATCTTGTTTTGCTCTGGTGATCAAAACCGGTATCGTTTTACCTACCAATTTTTGACTATTTGCCAAAGCAGTCACTGCCAACACTTCATCATTGAGAAATTTTTTGCGACGATGTTTTTCTGCTTTGCTGACATCATCTTTCAATTTGCATGCCGCGGTTTTTGGCCGTGGCGAATATTCCGCAATAAAAGCCATGTCGTATTGGCACTGCCAAAACAAATCAACCGATTGCTCAAATTGTTTCTTAGTCTCGCCGGGAAAACCCACAATCAAATCGGTTGTCAGCGTCACATTTGGTATCCATTTTCTGATTTTATTCACCAATGCCAAATATTCTTCACGAGTGTATTGGCGGTTCATCCTTTGCAATACTTCATTATCGCCGGCTTGTACCGGCAAGTGAATGTATTTGCACAAATTATCTCGTTCGGCTACCAGTTTTATCAATTCGTCTGACATATCTTTGGGATGAGATGATATAAAAAGTATTCTCTTTAGTTTCTTGATATCCGATATTTTGCGCAACAACTCGACAAAATGATTGATGTTTTTATTTTGATTACCAAAAATTTGTTTTTCGGCGGCATGTTTTTCACCTTGCTGAGTGTTGATTTTTTTCCAATCATTGCCATAGGAATTTACATTCTGTCCAAGCAATGTTAATTCAAGGCAGCCATTGTTCGCCAAATTTTGAGCCTCGTTTACAACATCGTCCATTGGTCTGGATACTTCCCGTCCTCTTGTATACGGCACAGCACAGTAACTACAAAAATTGTTGCAGCCGGTCATAATAGGAATATAAGCCGAAAAAGTCTGTTTGTTCTTCGGGATAATTTCCAGATAATGTTTGTAATTTCCTTCTTTTATTAATACATTATCTTGTTTCTTAATCAGTTTCCATTCATTCAAATACTTCGGCAGATCAATCATTCGATCAATCGGCATACACAAATCAAACCTTTCTCTTTTCAATAACTTGTTTTTAATTTTATCTGACACCAAACAACCGGTCGCCACAATTCGCGGTCGTTTCTTTAATCGCGCCAGTTTTTCAATCTTGCCGTAGGTCCGATCTTCCGCCATTTGCCTCACACTACAACTATTGATAATCACCAAATCCGCTTCAATTTCATTTTTGGCTTTGACTAAACCATGGTCAATCAGCAAACTCTCAATTCGTTCCGAATCACTGTAATTCATCTGGCAGCCAAAAGTAATGATAAAATATGTTTTTGCAAAATTTTTTTTCATATATTTTTTGACAATTTTTTATAATAAACAGGATTTAATTTACAAATTGACAAAGAACAAATTAAAAGCCCTATGCTACAAACGCATCAGGGCCTTTAATTTTCTCCATCTTCTCTTCCCAATTTATATACTAACAAATCATTGTATTGTTGTCCACTAAATTGCTCATGTTAACAAAATATAACCAAATTGATTATTTTTTGATTTCCCTGCCGCCCCTTTCTTTTTTAATCAGTTCAATAAACTCGTCCAGTTTCATTGCGCCCATGTCTTCTCCTCGCAATGGTCGTACCGAAACAGTTTGTCCTTCAATATCTTTGTCGCCCACCACAATCATATAATTTACTTTCATCTGATCGGCATTGCGAATTTTTTTACCAACCGATTCGGCACTATCATCCAATTTCACTCGGAAATTATATTTTTTCAATTCGTCAGATATTGATTTTGCGTATTTCAAATGTTTTTCCGCTGATACCGGAATTACCCGCACTTGTTCCGGCGCCAGCCACAATGGGAATATACCGGCATAATGTTCAATCAAAATCGCCACAAACCTTTCCATCGAGCCCAAAATTGCCCGATGCAGCATAATCGGAGTTTTTTTATCGCCATTTTCATCAATATAATAAGCATTAAATCGAAGTGGCATCGAGAAATCAACCTGGATCGTGCCCAATTGCCAATTTCTGCCCAGACAATCTTTGATGTTAAATTCGATCTTTGGACCATAGAAAGCCCCCTCGCCGGGTTTTAATTCATAATCCAATTTTCTCTTTTGCAATGATTCTTCCAACGCACTGGTAGCCATGTCCCAGACATTATCTTCTCCGATATATTTTTCCGGCTTGGTGGCAATGTAGATTTGATAATCTTTGAAGCCAAAATCGCTATAAACATCAATCACAAAATTAATCATTTCAATAATTTCATTTTGCAGTTGTTCGGCTGTACAAAATGAATGTGCGTCATCCTGAGTAAAACTCCTTACACGGAACAATCCATGCAAAGTGCCCGATGGCTCGTGCCGATGCACTAGGCCAAACTCGGCATTGCGAATCGGCAACTCTTTGTAAGAATGATAACTATTATTGTAAATCAACAATCCGCCCGGACAATTCATTGGCTTGATAGCAAAAGTCCGGTCATCGATATTGGTAAAATACATATTTTCCCGAAATTTATCCCAGTGACCCGATCGATGCCATAATTCTTCATTCAATATCGGCGGTGTAATAATTTCTTCGTAATCACGATCTCGAAGTTGCTGACGCATATATCCGTACAACTCTTGCAATATAATATTGCCTTTGTTGTGCCAAAATGCAAAACCCGGTCCTTCGTCATGGAAAGAAAATAAATCCAACTTCTTGCCAATTTCTCGATGATCTCTTTTTTTAGCCTCTTCCACCATTGTCAAATAAGCTTTCAACTCTTTTTTATCGGTAAACGCCACTCCGTAGATGCGTTGCAACATCTTATTTTTTTCATCACCACGCCAGTAAGCACCGGCAATGTGAGTCAACTTGAAAGCACCAACTTGGCTGGTATTGTCCACGTGCGGTCCTTTGCACAAATCGACAAATTGCCCGCTTTTGTACAACGTAATTTCACCGTCATTCAATTCTTCAATCAATTCCAACTTGTATGGCTCATTGGCTTTTTTAAAAAACTCCGCCGCTTCTTTTTTACTCACTTCCTTCCGTTCAAAAGTGTTCTTTTGCTTGATAATTTCCTGCATTTTGACTTCGATCAATGGCAAATCTTCCGGTATTAGTGTGCGTGGCAAATCAAAATCATAATAAAAGCCATTCTCGATCACCGGCCCGATACCAAACTTAACTTCCGGAAAAATGCTTTGCACCGCTTCCGCCATGATATGTGCCAATGAATGCCGCATTTTGTGCAACTGCTCGTCCTTTTCCTCTTTGGTTTTTTTAGACATATTTGCTCCTTATAATTAAATTTATCGGATTTTAATTGGATATTTGATATTGAAAATTGATCATTACCTTTGTTTGAAATTTGGAATTCGAAATTTCTTGCGGTTTCATTGAATATTGGATATTGATCCTTGATTATTGTTACGAATGAGATACCTGACAAAGAATATTCGCTTCGCTCATGCCTTTTCGGGTATGACAGAATTAGTTAATTGTTTCTTTCCACTGTGCTTTGTTTGGAATTTGGAATTTGAGATTTGGAATTTCTTGTTTATTGGATATTGATCCTTGCACATTGTTCTCTTTTTGAAATTTGGTATACAAAAAAATCTCAAAAAAATTTTTTGAGACGAGAATCATTTTCCCGCGGTTCCACTCAAATTTATCTTCGACATTGAAGATACGCTTAGCACAAAAAAATTTACCACCAGCCGGTTGGTCTTCATTGATGACAGATTTTGAAAAAGTTCTCAATCACGACTTTTTCTCCCTGTAAAACCTTGAATTGTATCAACTACTTTTCCTGCCTAATTACAGTATAGCACAATTTGACAAACATTAAAGGTAGTCATGTTAGAGACTACCTTGATAAAAAATTGTTATTTTGAATACAGTATCTTTTCTTCTATCTTTTTTCCATCCAAAATATCTTTTGTTCTGGAAAAAATTTTTTTGATTTTCACGTCAACTTCATTATTTACCAGTTTTACTGTAATCTTATCTTTTTTAGCAGGTTTTATGTAATAATTATTTTTGTTATCAATATTCTCCGGTCCTTCTTTTCCAGTATGTTTTATGTCATTGTTTGTTTTTGCGAACTCTATCACCCCCCTTCAAAGCAATACTATAATTTTATATATGCATGTTGGCGAGTTTTTTCGCCAGTATTGAACATTTTTCTTTATCATAAACCAGGAATTCAAAATCCTGGTCAAATGTATACTTATTGAGTTGATCCAGCAATGACTGACGTTTGCAGTAAGTTAACATATATTTTATTTCGCCAATCATTTTGCCATATGCTATTTTTAATTTTTTCCAAATTCTGATTAATGTATTTATTACCTTTGGATTGAAAATATTTTTCATTATGTATATTTTCATTCTATCCCCCGCAATGTCGGTCAAAGATTCGGAATCCTTGGCAATAATTATTTTATATATCAAAAAGATTCTTTCTGGCTTGAATTTTAGGAAAGAACTGCCTGACATCTTTTTTTCTAACCATTCAATCATTTCTGCTGTTAATCCATCTTGACGATAAATTTGATACAGCTTTTTGTCTGTTGTACTTTTTACCTTTGGCATAAAAACTATTTCACCAAAATCAAAAATTAAGTCATGCCTCATTCCGATTCTTCCTAAGCGTCTATCTTTTGTCATAATCACGCGACATCTCCTTCATTTTTTTAAATTTACAAATGCACCTTCATTTTATGCCAAATCTATCATATATTCAAATTATCTTAATTTTTTATTAACGAAAAATTATGCAACTTTGTGCCAAAATTTCCATCAATTCTTTGCATTTTTTATCCATTACACATAAGCTCATCTGGCAATTAACAGGAGTTATATGATTATTTGTCAACTATCTTTCTACCACTTTTTTGATAAACTCAACAAACAATGGATGTGGTTTGATGGGGCTGGATTGAAATTCCGGATGAAATTGGACACCGACAAAAAATGGGTGATCTCGAAGTTCAATGATCTCCACAATCTTGTCGTCCGGTGATGTGCCGGCAATTATCAAACCGTTTTTGGTCAAAATTTTTCTGTACTTGTTGTTAAATTCATATCGATGACGATGTCTTTCGGAAATAACATCTGTTCGGTAAGCTCGATTTGTTATTGTTCCTTTTTTTAACTGTGCTTCGTAAGAACCGAGGCGCATGCTTCCACCGTATTCCTGTGCCAACATTTTCTTTTCTTGCTCGGGCATGACATGAATAACCGGATTGGCGGTTTTTGGATTTATTTCGGTTGTATTGGCGTCTTTTATTCCACAGACATGTCGGGCAAATTCAATGCAAGCCAACTGCATACCGTAGCACAACCCCAAATAGGGCACTTCATTTGTTCGAGCAAATTGAATGGCTTTGATTACACCTTCTATTCCACGTGCGCCAAACCCACCGGGAACAATTATACCATCGACATGTCGCAACTTGTCACCGTTGCTTTTTTGCACCTCTTCACCGTCAATCCAGACTATTTCCACTGATCTTTGTTGTGCCCAAGCCGCCAGCTTAATTGATTCCAAAACTGAAATATACACATCGGACAAGCTAAACGACCCGATTTTAAAATATTTGCCAATCAGACCAATTTTGATTGGCGGATTTTTTTTGCTTTCCTCAATATTGTCCAAAAACTTCCGCCATTTTTCACCATTTTTTCGTTTTGCAGAATTATTTATTTTTAGATTCAATTTCTGCAAAACCAACTCATCCATTTTCTGCCGTTCCAGGACTACCGGTACTTTGTATATTGAGTCGATATCCGGACTGGATATGACATGGTCCTTTGGCACGTTGCAATGCAAAGCCAATTTTTCCTTTCGGTTTTGATCCAAATCCACATCACTTCTGGTCACGATAAAATCGGGCTGAATTCCCATCGAGTTCAATATTTTAACCGATTGCTGCACTGGTTTAGTTTTCATTTCACCCAAACTGGGCGGCGTGATCAGATAGGCGACATGAATGTTTATCACATCATCGGGGTTATTTAATTTCAAAATTCTTGATGCTTCAAAAAATATTCCGTTTTGATATTCACCGACCGTTCCGCCCAATTCCACTACCACAATGTCACTGTTTTTCCCGGCTTTCTTGATTCTGTCGATTATCTCATTGGTAACATGCGGAATAGCTTCCACGTCTTCCCCTTTGTATTTGAAGGCTCTTTCTTGGGTGATGACCGATAGATATACCGCTCCCGAAGTCATATAATTGTTTCTCGTCAAAGATTTCCCCAAAAACCGCTCGTAGTTTCCCAAGTCCTGGTCACATTCCAAACCATCTTTGAGCACGAATACCTCGCCATGTTCTTGAGGTCGTATTGTACCGGCATCAACGTTTAGATACATGTCTATTTTGACCGGCGACACTTTGTAGCCATGGTCTTCCAGCAGGCGGGACAAAGATGCGGTAATTGTGCCTTTGCCAACTCCCGATATCACTCCGCCCGACACAAAGATATATTTTTTATTTTTCATTCCAATAAATTTTACATATATTGTTTCTATTCTATCGGAAAATCGGCAAATACTTAAATAAATTACATGGTATAAAATCAATCATTGCCGTCGAGTTTACACAAATTAGCCAAAAATTAAGAATATTCGCGTCGTGTCACACTGCATTATTAACAAAAATTATCAAGCACGCTATCAATGATTTTTACGAAATATGAAGATAATATTATGAAGAAATTAAACTTGGCCGAATAATATTTTTCTCCAGAAATAATATGCCTCATAAGTATTTATCCAAATGTTTTCCAAGTTTACATCACCGGCAAACAAAATGACGATAATGACATTAACAATCAATAAATTGGCCAGCAAAACAAAAATTATTCCGAATATTTTTCCGGTCATAGCCATATCCGGTTGTTCAATTTTTAACACGTCCCAACTACAGGCGTAATGAAAAGCGGTTAACACACCCAGACCGAAGAAAAAAACATGATAATAATCTTCCCAATTCCACAGTCTATCTCCGGTCAAAAACAGGGCCGTCCAGACAATGGCAAATATTGGGAAAAAATATGGTGCCAGATCAATAATTAAGTTTGATTGAGACATTTCCACGTATCCGCCTTTGGCAGTCACTTTTATTTTTTTTACTCTTGATCCGGAAAATATGGCAAAAATAGCATGCGTCAATTCGTG
>DAIREY010000112.1:0-1494 GCA_036795335.1 Patescibacteria group bacterium | reverse complement strand
CGTTTGCCCTCACTTACGATCTTTCCAAAGCCAAGGACGGTGAACATTTCATCTCCGTCAATTTGATGGATAAATCACAATTATCCGCTTCCGATTCAGTCAACTTCAAAGTAACCAACACTCCCGACGAACAAGGACCGACCGTATCATTTATTTCTCCGACAAACAATGCGGTAATATCCAAAGACGACTTTCCATATAGTATCCAAATTAATGCCAATGATGACAAAAGCGGCATCAATCGCGTCGATTTCAAAATAAATTCTGTACCGTTGGGTTCGGTTTCCAACGCCAATAATTCCATATTTTCCACTAGCTGGAGTTTCCCCGGCGCCGGCAACTACAATATCAAAGCCATCGCCTACGATAATGCCGGCAATTCCACTTCCAGCTCTATTGATGTCACCGTCAAATTATCCAATTAGTCTTCATTATTCATATTATGTCCAACTACCAAAAACCTGCCATTATCAATTTTATTGATTCAATCATCCTTCCTTTAAAACTGTTAATTGATTGGGAGGTTCCATTTGCTGCCAAAATTATTCCTATAACAATCTTTGTTATCTATTTGTTGCTACCAATTGATTTTATCTCGGATTTTATTCCGATAGTTGGCACCATTGATGACATTGCCGTATTATCCGCTTGTTGTTACTTAATGGTTCGTCTTACCCCCAATCACATTGTGCAAAAATATTTAACCGACAATCACGAAACAATCGTCGAACCCAAGAAAAAAACTAAACAAATACCCCCGCCCCGCCAATAATATATTTTATTTATTTTACATATTTTATTTAATTCAAGACAAAAATGAAAAAAATCCTTATGGCTTTCTTGGCCATCACACTGATTTTGCCACTGTCGGCCAACGCCAATGTCGAAACAAATGTCGACACCGACCATACGCATTATCACTCACAATGGGACTCACAAAGCGAATATCCAGTTTTGGAACCATCAGAAATTGCTACCGTTTGGATCAATTTCCTAAACACCGGTACGGCTACTTGGTACAATTCCGGCGAACATCCGGTACGATTGGGTACATCCAATCCCGATGATCGCACATCAGTTTTTTATAAACACACCTGGCTAACCGACAACCGTCCGGCCACACTCACCGAATCGGAAGTAGCTCCGGGTGATATCGGCACTTTCAAATTTTACGTCAAAGCTCCGGAAAAACCGGGCAACTACCAAGAATACTTTCGACCGGTTGTCGAAGGTTTGACGTGGATGGAAGATGATGGCGTCTTTTTTAATATTACCGTTTCCGGCGACCCAAATAGCTATACCGAACCTTCTTCCACGGACGAAACAAGTACTGCCTCATATCAATGTGCCTGGGATTCACAAAGCGATTATCTTTCATTAACTCCTGGTGAAACCGGTTCAGTCTGGGTCAAATTCAAAAATACCGGCACAGCGGTTTGGCATAATTACGGCGACAACCAACTTCACCTTGGTACCGATCGAGCCCAAGACAGA
>DAIREY010000039.1:0-7419 GCA_036795335.1 Patescibacteria group bacterium | reverse complement strand
ACGTAGTATTTTTCTTTACCTTTTTGTACTTTGTACAAAGGCGGCTGTGCTACATATACATAACCGTTTTCAATCAACAATCGCATATGTCGAAACAACATCGTCAATATCAAAGTTGTAATATGCGCCCCATCCACATCCGCATCCGACATAATAATGATTCGATGATATTTAAGCCTACTTTCATCAAACGTATCTCCGATTCCACAACCCAAAGCAATAATAAAATCCTTCAACTTATCATTGGCAATCACCCGATCAAGACGATGTTTTTCACTATTAATTGGTTTACCGGCCAACGGCATAATCGCTTGAAATTTTCGATCCCGACCTTGTTTGGCCGATCCACCCGCACTGTCACCCTCTACCACATATATCTCACATTCTTCCGGCTTGCGACTTGAACAATCCGCCAGCTTGCCCGGCAATCCCATTCCGTCCAACGCGCCTTTTCTTATCACGGTATCTCGCGCCGCCCGCGCCGCCATTCGCGCCCGCGCCGCCAAACCGGCTTTATTCACAATATCTTTGGCATCTTGCGGATTTTCTTCAAAATATGTATTCAAAGCATCATTCACCACTGACTCCACAATCGTCCTCGCTTCCGGATTGCCCAACTTGGCTTTGGTCTGACCTTCGAATTGCGGATCACGCAATTTAACACTGATTACTGCCGTCAAACCTTCTTTAACATCATCGCTGGTTAATTTTTGATCCTTCAATAAATTATGTTTCTTGGCATAATTATTTATAATCCTAGTCAATGCCGACCGATACCCGGTCAAATGCATCCCACCTTCAGTCGTATGAATATTGTTCGCAAAAGACAACACATTTTCAGAAAAATCTTCGGTATATTGAGTAGCCACTTCCACCATCATCCCCTCATGCTCTCGATCAACATAAAAAATATTTTGATTGATACTCGATTTTCCACGATTTAAAAAACTTACAAAAGATCTGATACCCCCTTCAAAATAATAACTATAATCTCTTGGTCGCCAAACCACCTTTTTTTCTGCACCTACTTCCGTCTCTACTTTTGTCTTTCTTTCTCGTTGATCAATAACTCGGATTTTCACACCTTTGTTTAAATAAGCGTATTGCCGACATCTATTCAAAATTACTTTCAAATCAAATTTCACCGATTCAAATATTTCCGGATCAGGACGAAAAATAATTTTCGTACCACTCTCACTCTTATTATATTTGTCTTTCTCGACTTTTAATTGAGTTTTGGGATTACCGCGCTCGTATTCTTGATAATACAAATTGCCATCTTTTCTTACCTCAGCCCGTAAATAATCTGATAATGCGTTCACTACACTCACACCCACTCCATGCAAACCACCGGATACTTTATACCCGCCACCACCAAACTTTCCACCGGCATGCAACACTGTCAACACTGTTTCCAGTGCCGATTTACCGGTTTGTTTATGCTTATCCACCGGAATACCACGACCATTGTCATCGACTGCAATTGTTCCATCTGCACCCAATATTACCTCGATGTTATTACAAACACCGGCCATAGCTTCATCGATGGCATTGTCCACCACCTCCCAAATCAAATGATGCAAACCGACTTTACCGGTGCCACCAATATACATCCCCGGTCTTTTTCGTACCGGCGCCAATCCTTCCAATACTGTAATTTGCTCTGCGTTGTATGTTTGTTGTACTTTTTTATCCATATTTTTCCAATAATATAATTGCTTAATCTTTCATAAGCATGTAATTCCATTTTATACCAAAACACAATTTTCCGCAAAAGAAACGTTCTTCATTCAGAAAATTATCGCTCCGGCTATTTATCTACCTATCATTTTTTTCAACTCTTGCCCACCGCTATTTGAAATTCTTCATCTGTTTTCAAATCCGAAGCATATTTCAAACCATTGCTATCTATTTGCATATCTTTGTTGACACTGGTCATTATCTGATCGGACATAACTGTCAAGTTATAACCAACATTCTCTCTACCGGGTTGTTTTTGTAAATACAAATTGTATTTGTTTCCTTCAAACCACCCGCCAACTTTATATGGCAAGCGATATTCATAACGTACCGTACTAGCTTCATATGGTTTTGTAACAATCCAATTGGCAAAAACTGTTTTGCCATGTTCATCATATACCTCCGTGCTGGCCAAACCGGACTCACCACTATTTTCATCATACACAATTTCCTCTCCATCTTTGATAATTCCATTGGGATTGGCAAAACCATCTACTTTCGTCAACTCGCTTCCCTCCGGCACATAAACCCGCAAATAATCAAAATTGGTAAAATTTGGCCACGTCCAATCTTCGATATTCTTTCTTACAATCGTTAATTTGACATCTATGCTACCATCTTCATTGATATGCACTCGATGATCAACTGTTTCATTGATAAATGCATCGCTTTTTCTTCCTCCAATATTGGAATGAACCATATATAAATAATCTTCGTTTTGCTCAACTTGTTTCACTTCTCCCGCCCACCCAATTTCTTCAAATAATTTTTGTACATCGGTATTATAAGCAAAAAACATAATACTTTTTTCTTCAATCATGGTCAGCATTGTTTTCCAGAAATCATTTTGCACATCTTTGTCTAAATTCATCATTTTATCCATCAGTATTGGCAGCAAATCTGCCAAGATTTTTTTGGGCGAACCGGTCGTATCATCAGCATTCAATTCGACTTCTTCTTGCACTTCCGACTTGAAATTACCCGCATCCAACGTAATACCATATTCCGGCATCTCAATCGGACCGGTTAATTGTAAAAAATTTTCCACAATAGCTGGTGTAAAAGCCACCACTCCATCCACCGAATATCCGCCTGCTCGCTCAAACATCCGCACCGCCTGATCGGCCGACACCGGAAAATCCGGATCCCAATTACTATCACGCATCCCCCACTGATCCGTCATTAAAGAAATCGGATAAGGTGGATCAATTTTTTTCAGTAATTGCCCATCCGGATTATATACATCATCAAACTTGATCGACTCCAATCGGCCACCATCCATCGTCAAAATTCCATAACTGCCAATAAAACCACCAGTGGCCCGCATCTCATTTGTATTTTGAAACAACAATAAATATTTGGCCGGTACATTCTTACCCAAAAAAATACCTGATTTATCCAACAACGCATTAACTCCCTTCATCATTTCCAAATATTTTGGAGCATTCTCCATCACGTCACCATATACTCCTCGATAATCATTTGGAATCAAACTTTCATCAATATTTTGAAAACTATCCACCGCCGTGGTCAATTCACTCTGTGACATATTAAAATATTGCGCCGCTTTATCCATTCCCAAAAACATATCTTCTTGTATTTGTCCTTTTAATATGCCAAAAAACAAACTGGAAAAACCACCGTCCTCTTTGTTTCCCGCCAATTCTGCCACCGCCAAGGACAAATATTTTGAACCACGCGCCAAATGTGATAATCCATCAGCTGTCTTCACCATTTCCAAATAATCACCGGATACCGAACTACTCGACAAAAAATTGTCTGTCTGCCCCATTTTTACAATCTGACTATTAATCGTACTAAATTGTTCTTCCGCATCCGCAAATCGTTTGGCTGCCTCATCAAACTCTTCCAATTTCAATCGATCAACTCCATCCTTCATGTCACCAATTCCATTTCCGGCCGCCAACACCACACTATCTTTAATCGAAAATAATTTTGTACTCACTATCCATCCACCTCCCGCCAGAATCAATATCAAACCAACATACACCATTATCCGTATCTTTTTTAACCAAGCATTCCGTACCCCACTATCAAATATATTTTTTTTAGCCATACTCAACCGACCAATCACTTCTCTCTCGCACCAGATAGAAAAAATTGCTTTTGTCTGACTCAAGCTGTGCTGTATTGCCACGCTTATTTTTCCCCATTCCGGATTTCTCGACACTTCCATTGTCTTTGGTTTGATTTGTAATTCTCTGATTATTTTTTTTCTTTTAACCGGTACCAACCACCCATTTATTTTCCGCTGCCAATTATTTATATTTTTTATAAATATTTTTTTAACCACGGCAAAAAAAGACAAGCTTGATTGTTCTTTTTGTCTTTTTATCTTTTCCGGCTTCCACTGCACAATTCCATCAATAAATTTCCTGCCCTTTTGTGTCACAATATTTTCTTATTTGTCACTCTTTATTATATCATTTATTTTTGCCAAACTTGTTCCAATGTTTGGTGAAAAAATTCTGCCGATTTTTCCCACTTATATTTTTCTATCCACTTACTCTTTGGCTGCCCAAATATTTTTTTATTGATCAACATATCCATCGTTTTCATCACACCATTAGTATCAAACGGATCAAGCAAAATTGCCTCACTACCCAACACTTCTCCCAATGAACCGCCCATACTCGCTACCACCGGCACGCCCGTCATCAAAGCCTCCAAAGGCGGAAAACCAAATCCTTCATAAAACGATGGATAAAACAAACCCAAAGCATTTTGGATAATTATATTTTTTTGTTTTTCATCCACATATCCCATTTTTATTACACGTTTTTTGCCAATTTGCTTAATTATCTGATCAATCTCCTTATCATATGTCCAGCCCTTGCCTCCCACCAGCACAAAACGAGGAATATTTTTTATTCCCTTTTTTTGCCAAATATTAATCATCTTTTGGTAAGCCACCAAGCACAGCTTGATGTTTTTTCGGTATTCCATCGTCCCCACATGTAAAAAATATTCTTCTGTTCGCACATTTAAATCTTCAATTATAAATCCATCGCTATCGACAACACTTTCGGATAAACCGGGATAAATTGTCTTAATTTTGCAGTTGTCAATCCGATAATATTTGGCAATATCTTGGGCTGTACTTCGAGAAACTGCCACAATCGCATCCATCTTTTGCAAATTTTTCTCTATCGCCATATACCAATGCCAAAAACGACTTTGCAAACGAAAACACTCTTTCATCGTCACAAACGACAAATCATGCACCGTCGCAACTTGTTTGACTTCTTTTGTCGCCGGCATAAATCTAATGTTCGGGTTCCAAACCACGTCAATATTCTTTACCAAATGGTTTACTTTTGGCCACTGACCATACCGCCACATCAATGATGCGGCAATATTCGGCCATTTATAATGAATCCACTGAAAATCTTTTTTAATACTATCTATCGGTTGTTTTTTTCTCGCATAAGAAAAAAGAATGTATTCATCCTTCGGATACATTCTTTTTAGATTGTACAACATTTGTAAGGTATAACCCTCCACTCCCGCTTTTTGATTTTCCAATAAACCACGAGCATCCACCAATACTCTCATTTTTGCCTTTCTTGACATAATATTGATATCAATTTATCACTACTTCTTCATTTCATCAAAAGCATACATAAAGTAACACAAGAACACGCCCATGCACAAAGCTCCCAACAAACCAATACCAAACTGTAATTTGAAATCAACTTCATGTTGCAAAATCAACACCGGTGTACTATCGATTGTAAAAACCGACCGACCATCTTGATCAACCAACAAGCTCTCTGTTTTTTCCTTCATCACCGAAATCATGGCATTCATCAACTTATTCACCTCATCTTTTGAACCACCGTTCAGCCGTACCGCCACACTCTGCGAAATCACCTTATCAAAGTCAAACGTACCTTTTAGAGAAGACATTTTTTCCGGCGATTGCACCTGCGCCTTATCATAAACCAACTGAATAAAATCGGGAGCTTCCAGCCAAGTCTCGATGCTATCGGAAAAAATTTGATTTGCTTCCACCGCATAATAACCGTCAAATTTATAATTATCCGCCGATTTGTCCGCCACAATTTCTTGTTTTAATATCAAAGTCGTCGCCCCATCCCAACTCGCTTTGGACATTTTGTTGGTAATTATTATACCTGCAAAAACTATTATCACCGACAACAAAATTACCCACCAGTATTTGATAATCGGCTTAATTGATTGTACCAAATCCATATTGATTGATTATATAAAAAATAAATTAAAAATATTCTACTTCATCTTGTCTGCCACCAATTCTTGCAATTCACGCACAAAACGACTACGACTAAATTGTTTCGCTCTATTAACTATATTATTACAGTCAAAGTTCATCTTCTCAAGTCTTTCAATCGCTTCATTCAAACTATCCACTGTTTGTTCTTGAAAAAACAAACCGGTTTTTCCCTCTAAAACCGACTCCATTGCTCCACCCTCTGCAAAAGCCACCACCGGCTTACCATACGACATTGCTTCCAAAGGTACAATTCCAAAATCTTCTCTTGAAGGAAAAATTAACGCTCGACAACCGGCCAGCAATTCTTTTTTTTCCTGATCGGCTATTTCTCCTTTAACTTCAATCAGTTGATTATCGCCAATCATTTTTCGTAATTTATTCAATTGCGGACCGCCTCCAACCACTTTTAATTTCTTGCCATTCTTAAGAAATGTTTCCACCACCAAATCAGCTTTTTTGTAAGGCACCAATCTCCCCACAAATAGAAAATAATCTTCTTTTTCTTCTCTGTTTATTTTAACGTTTTCTTCCAAGTCCACTGGCGGATAAATTACTTCCGCCGTTCGTCGATAAAACTTGCTGATTCTTCTTTTGACATAATTGGAATTGGCAACAAAATAGTCGACTCTCTCCGCTGCCAAACGATCGGTCATTCTCAAATCATGTGCCATATTCGGCATTATCCATCGCACCAGTGGATTAAGTATCCCAAACTCCATCCGTTCATTCAAATATTCATGGTAATCACTCCAATAATATCGGATCGGTGTATGACAATAACAAATATGTACCGTCTCCGGTTTGGTAATCACGCACTTGGACTCGGCGCTACTCGAGCTAATTACCAAATCATAATTTGACAAATCAAATCCCTCAAACAACACTGGTCGAAGCCAAGCAAAAAGCTGATGTTTTTTTCTCAACCAGGGAACATTATTTAACCAACTGGTATATATCTTTTTTCCTTTTAACCAATCAAACAACTGCGGATCACACACCGATGTAAAAACATCGGCCTGTGGAAATGCTTCCAAAATTGCTTCTTCCACTTTGGCTGCTCCACCAAGACTCGTCAACCAATCACACACCAACGCCACCCTCAATTGTGATAATTCTTGTGCCAATTTATTTAAATTAATTCTCTTAATATTATTTTATCCTTTGCGATTCGTTTGAAATCTGAGATTTGAAATTTGGAATTTCTCGTTTATAGATTCTTGCCCAACATCACCGTCCCGCTCTCGTCAACATCAGCCATATCGTCTTAAAAAATATTTGTACATCCAATTCTATTGACCAATTTTCAATGTAATACGTGTCCAACTTAACAATATCATCAAAATCCAAATCATGCCGCCCCGTCACCTGCCATGGCCCGGTAATACCACTTTTTATGGCCAATC
>DAIREY010000038.1:0-7601 GCA_036795335.1 Patescibacteria group bacterium | reverse complement strand
TATTATCGGTGGAAAGAAGAGATGATTTGTTGGACAAATCATATAGCGTTGATTGGTCGTTGTCGGACTGAACAAGGATGGTGTTGTTGGAAATCAATTTTAAATTTGTAATAGGGTTTGGAAAATTGTATTGTGAAGTGGTTTGCAAGGTCAGGTTTTGGGCGAAAAGTGACGTTGAACTGGTGTCACTTGGACTATAGTAAAGAGAACCATTGATGATGATGGGATGATAGACATCGTGAATCAATTCACGCGGAGAATTGCCGGTGGTAATGTCAAATAGATAGATGTTGGGTGAGCTGTAATATATAATGATACTTTCGCCGAGAGGCATTGTGCCGAGAATATCAGTGGCTTTGATGGAATGGGGAATAGTAAATTGAGAGACGTTGTTGTTGTATGGATTAACAATTTTTATATTGGTAGATTCGGGATTATTGTTGGTGATCGCCAGTAAATTGTTGCTAATCCAATTGATTTCCGTTGATTTATTGATTTCAATATTATCAATGGTTTGGTTTTTTTCTGAAAGGAAATTGAGGATCATAATGTGATTATCGGACAAATAGGCCAGTAGTTGATTGTATCTATTAAATGAGTATTGGTCAATATATGACAGTTCGCTGCTTTTGGGATGCATAGGGATAAGCATGATATCATTTTCGTTGGTGATTTTGTTTGGCTCAATGGTAATTTCTTTTTGCCATTTCAGGTATTGATCACAAGAAATGTCCAATAAATATTGGCCAGGTGCGAGATTGGTAATATCGGTGCTAGCTCCTATTTGACTATTGTCAACGGCTTGATTGTTTAAGGCGATTTGGCAACGGTTGTCGGTAGGGTACAGATGCAATATGCCGGTTGGTTCGATTTTGTTTTGAGAAAAATTGTAACGGTAACCGAAAGAGTAATAAACAATAATAGTGGCGGAAATAATAAAAATAATGATAGCAATGATGTAGGCAATGACGATCCTGGTAAAATTATATTGAATATGCATAATGTAAAAAATATTAGTAAGTGTTCATTAACCGTATTGTAACATGATATTGATATTGGTAGGATTTTTTGAAGGGAAAATTTGGTAAAGAATAGTATAATGAATTTATAAGGAGGATTGTATATAAAGTGAGGGATATTGTCAGAAAATCAAAGAATTCTCGTCGTATCACCAATCTTGATTTCATTGTTTATATCAAGAAATTTTTTTGGTGGTGGAAAAGTCGGTGGGGAATTGCTCATCGAAAAAAAGGATTCAATGTGTCCAGGAAAGAAATATACGTTGTCTTGGCGTACATATTGTTGATTGTGATTGTGACGTGGCCGTTGATTTGGCATTTGAATAATATGATACCAGGAGTGGGCAATGATCGGGGTGATAGTTTTCATTTTGTTTGGGACATGTGGTGGTTGAAGAAGAATGTTTTGACCGGAAAAGATTTATTTTGGACAAATGATATTTTTTATCCAAATGGTGTTTCGTTGGTGTATCATACTTTGATTATCGGGCAAGGTTTGTTGTCTTTGTTTTTTATGCTATTTTTGCCGTTGTTGGTTGTATTTAACGGTTTTTATCTGTTGTTTATGTTTTTGGCGGCGTACGGAGCTTATTCTTTGGTAAAAAAATTATGGGGTAGTAGGCGGGCTGCTTTTTTGGGCGGGGTAATATTTGCTTTTTCTCCGTATGTGATGGCTCATTCGCTTGGTCATTTCAATTTGACTGCTTTGTGGCCGTTGCCTTGGATCGGATTGTTGTCTTGGGAATTACGAAAAAAAAGAACGTGGACAAAAGTAGTAAGTTTGTCGTTGCTGATTGTATTTTTGTTTTTGAATGATTTTCACTATTTTTTGTTTGGTATAATTTTGCTTGGTTTGATTATTAGTTACGATTTGTTTACCAAACGTTTTACCAAAAAAAATATTCCAATGCTCATGAAGACAGCGATGGTGGCTGTAATAGTGTTTGTTTTGATTTTTCCGTTGTTGAACAAAAGTCTGGAAGTGTCAAAAGTATATGTGCCGGGGGCTTTGTTGTCGGAAGTGTCCTACTGGTCGGCGGATTTGGTGTCGTTTATTACGCCGAGTTTTTTGCACAGTGTATGGGGTAATGTTGGTCAGAAGGCTATGGAAGAATACAAATTGGGTGGAGTGGAAAGTGTGGTTTATGTGGGTTGGACAGTGATCGGTTTGGTTCTGTTGTCGATTGTTTTTAAGAGCGCAGACAAAAAGGAAAAAGCAAGCAAGAGAGTGTGGTGGATAATTTTGGTTTTCTTTTTTGTGATGTCTTTGGGGCCATTGTTGAAAATAATGGGCAATACTTCTTTTTATGTGAGCGATATTTCATATTCGATTGCTTTACCATATATTTGGTTGTACAAATTGCCATTGCTGTCGGTGGCGAGGGTGCCGGCCAGATTTTTTGCAGTGGTATCATTGGCGCTGGGAGTATTGGCAGGTTATGGATATTTTCGTTTGGAAAGCTTGATATTATCAAAAGTAAATATTTATAAAAATTTGGTCGTTTGGCCAATATTTTTGGTAGTAATGTTTATGATTGGGTTGGAGTATGTGTCGATGCCGATGCGTTTGCAAGAAATGTCGATTCCACCGGTGTACACCAATATCAAGGCAGACAAAGATGATTGTACGGTTTTGGAGTTGCCTTTGTGGTGGACGAGCGGCCACCGTTCGGAAGGCGATGTAATTACCAAGATTCAGTATTATCAAACATATCACGAGAAAAAGATATTGAACGGTTCGGTGTCGAGGGTGCCGGATGCTTTGTTTGATTATTATTTGCAATACCCGGGGATTAAATATTTGATTGACGTAAATACAAAGACGCCAGACAGAGCTGATTTGGATAAAAATGTGGTTTTGATAAAATGGAAAAACGATTTGAATATCAAATATATTGTGTTACACAAAGAGTATTATGAATGGTCGGATTATTATAAGATTCGGGAATATTTAGAAAATGTTATAGGTGTGGAAAAGTGGTACGAAGATGAAGGAGAAATTGCTTATGTGCTCAAGTAAATATTTTTCTCATTGAATAATATTGAGAATTGGAAGAAGATGAAAATAGTTTCATATTGAATATTAAAAACGGGGTGAGAGGGAAATGATATTTAAAATTGCGGTTATTGAAGACAATGATGACTACAGAAAACTGTTTTTGGGATATTTATCCACTTTCCAAAAAGAATGGAAAAAAGACCAAGTTATTCATTTGGAAACTTTGGAGTTAGAAATTGACTGTTACAAAGAAGCGGAACTTTTTTTGGATTCTGTAAAAAATGACCGTCGCTATGATTTCATAGCAATCGATATACTGTTGCCGGGTAGGAAGACCGGTTTGGATGTGGTGGAATATTTAAATGAACGATATCCAAACGTTTTAAAGTTGGCCATGAGCGCTTTTTCAGTTCAAGATATTTTAATGAAATATCAAGACAATGGTTTGGATTGTTTGTTTCGCAACTATAGTTGTGATTTTTTTGAAAAGTGTCGGCCAAAAAGCGATTTAAAAAAAATAATTGAGAAATTGTTTTTGTTGCGTATAAACATTCTTTCTCCATTTGAACGGCAAAATGATATGGAGAGAAATAGAAACTTTCTTTATCATCAGATACGGCAATATCAAACCGCATTTTTTATGTACAATGAATTAATGCTGATCGAAATGTCGGAGTATTTTAAAAAAATTGACGATAAAGATAAATTGTCGTTATTAAAAAAAGTGTTTGGTTTGCAAGACCATTTATTGACTATGACAAAGAGTTTGGATCAAATGATTGGAGCAAAAACTGGTTTTGCGAAAGTTGATTTGGCTTATGTAATACGTAATGTTATTACTTTTTTTCAAGTATGGATGAAAAAGAATTTCATCGAGTGTACTTTTTTGACCAGTGAAAATGATTGGACCATCCAGGGAAACGGAATTTTGCTGGAGCAGTTGATAATGAATATCATTGTTAACTCAATAGAGGCGTTGATCCAAATTTGTGACAGGAGTAAACAAATAACTATCAGTTTGAAAAAAACTGATGACAAGGTCATTTTGATGATTGTTGATAATGGTGGAGGTTGTAGCGAAGATTATTTAGATATGATTTTTCAGTGCGGAGTAAGCACGAAAAATCATAATGGCAATAGCGGTTTGGGATTGGCCTTCGTGATGGATGTTGTCAAAGATCACGGAGCAAAAATAAATATTGAATCAGAAATAAATAAATATTTTAAAACAGAAATTATTTTTTCTACAAAATAGATGCATCAGGTGTCTATTTTTTTGCTAAAATGTATTTATGAATAAAAATGAGATAAAAAATCGGATCGAGAAGTTGAAGGAGGTGATAAATTATCATCGATATTTGTATCATGTGTTGGATCGGGAGGAAATATCTGAGGCGGCTTTGGATAGTTTGAAACACGAGCTATATACTTTGGAACAAGCCAATCCGGAATATATAACTGCTGATTCGCCGACCAGGAGAGTGGAAGGAAAGCCGTTGGACCAGTTTGAAAAAGTATCACATCGAGTACGAATGCTGTCATTGAATGACATGTTTAGTTTGACGGAATTGCAGGATTGGGAACAAAGAATAAAAAAAATAGTGCCCGACTTGCAGGGCGGGTATTTTGCTGAAATAAAAATGGATGGATTGGCGGTTAGTTTGATATATGTGGGTGGGAAATTGGTGAAAGCGGCTACCAGAGGTGATGGAAAAGTAGGTGAAGATGTGACATTGAATGTTCGAACTATTGAGGGTATTCCGTTGAGTTTGATGGTGGACAATTTGGATGATCGGCAAAAATTATTAGTGAGCGGAGAGGTGGAGGTACGAGGTGAAGTGTATATTAGTCGAGCGGAATTTCGTCGAGTAAATATCAAGCAGCAAAAAGTCGGTGAGCCGTTGTTTGCCAACCCGAGAAATTTGGCGGCCGGTTCGATACGACAATTGGATCCGAAGATTGCAGCCAGTCGAAAAATGGATTTTATGGGATATGATTTGGTAACTGATTTGGGACAAACGACTCATCAAGAGGCGCATGATTTATTGTTGAAATTAGGAATTCCATCAAATAAATACAATAAATATTGTCATAGTTTAAAAGAAGTGCAGGATTTTTATAAAAACATTAGTGGTTTACGAGACAGATTACCTTACCAAATTGATGGGGTGGTGGTGTCCTGTAATGAAATAAAATTTTATAGTCGATTGGGAATAGTGGGCAAAGCACCGCGCTACATGGTGGCGTATAAGTTTCCGGCGGAGCAATCAACGACAAAATTATTGAACATTGAAGTGCAAGTGGGACGAACGGGGGCGTTGACGCCGGTGGCGATTTTGGAGCCGGTGAATTTGGCGGGAACTGTAGTTAGTCGAGCAACTTTGCATAATTACGATGAAATTGTGCGAAAGGACGTTCGCGTGGGCGATACGGTGATTGTACAAAAAGCGGGTGATATTATTCCGGAAGTATTGCAGAGTCTACCGTCTTTGAGGAAAGGTGATGAGAAAAAATTTGTAATGCCAGATCATTGCCCGATTTGTGCCAGTCCGGTAAGTCGAGACAAGAACGGCAAAATTTTTCGTTGCGAGAATAAGTATTGTTATGCCCAGATTAAAAGAAGTATTTCACATTTTGTTTCCAAACCGGCCTTTAATATTGATGGATTGGGTCAGAAGATTGTTGAACAGTTGATCAATAAAGGTTTGATCAATGATGTGGCGGATATTTTTGGTTTGACGATTGGTGATTTGGAACCGTTGGAGAGGTTTGCGGAGAAATCAGCGGAAAATTTGGTAGAAGCGGTCATTAATAGCAAGGTAATTACTTTAGACAAATTTATTTATGCGTTAGGCATAAGACATGTGGGTACACAAACAGCTTTTGATTTGGCAAAACGTTTTGGAAAGTTGGATAATTTTTTGCAAGCGAGTAGAGAGCAATTAGACCAGATCGATGGTATTGGTGAGGTAGTGTCAGAAAGCGTTTTTGATTTTTTGCAAGACAAGAATAAACGAGAGCTAATTTTTAGATTGTTGGATGCTGGTGTAAAATGTACTAGTATAGAAAGTAGCGGGGTGTTGGATGGGAAATTGTTGATTGTAACCGGTACACTGGAAAAATATAGTCGGGAGTCAGTCAAAGAATTAATCAAAAAGAATGGGGGGAGGGTAGTCGGATCTATTTCTAAGAATATTGATTGGGTAGTGGTTGGGAAAGATCCGGGGACAAAAGCACGAAAGGCGGAGGAAATTGGTCTGAAAATTATTAATGAATCGGAATTGGAAAAATTACTATTGGAATAATAATATTTTTTTTATGAAAGAAATAAATACGGAAGAAGTCAGAAAAATAGCTACATTGGCAAATTTGCAGGTAGAAGATGATCAGCTGGATAATTTAGCGCGGGATATGGCAAAAATTATTGATTATATCGATCAATTAAAAAGGATTGATACCGCAGCAGTGGAGCCGACGTATTATGGATCAGACAATATTAATGTTTGGCGGGAGGACACGGTGCAAGAAAGTTTGAAGCGTGATGATGTGTTAAAAAATGCCCAGCGGCATGATTTAGTAAATATTAGAACAAAAGGAGTGTTCAAATGACAAGCGATTTTGTTAATCCATATCAAAGAGTGTCAGTATTTGTGGATGTGCAGAATATGTATCATTCCGCCAAGAATTTGTATGAGGCAAGAGTAAATTATGAAGCTATTTTGAGTCAGGCTTTGCGAGGTAGAAATTTGATTAGGGCGTTGGCGTATGTGGTAGAATCCGGGGCGGATGTGGAGAAAGGATTTTTTGATGCTTTAAAAAAAGCTGGTTATGAAATTAAATCCAAAGATTTACAAATTTTTGCTGGGGGACAAAAAAAAGCGGATTGGGACGTGGGATTGGCAATTGATATGATAAAAATGTCACCCAAAGTTGATTGTTGCGTATTGGTAAGTGGTGATGGAGACTATGTGCCATTGATCGAGTATTTACAGTTTTTGGGCTTGCGAGTGGAAGTATTATCTTTTAAACGTTCGACTTCGGCTCGTTTGATTGAACAGGCGGACTATTTTTTTGATATGGATACAGAATATCAAAATTTTGTAAAAAGAATTGATAAGAAAAGTAAAAAATGAAAGATATTTTTGAATACGATATTGCTTCTTTGACAGCTGATTATGTAGTCGGTAAAGCAAAAGTGGTTGAGGTTGCCGAGCAAATTGTGCAAAGAGTTGAAACTTTAAACCCTAAGTTAAACGCTTTGTTGTATTTTGATAAAAAGCAAGTAATGGATAGAGCGGTTGAAATTGATAAAGAAAGTAATGCCAATGGCGGTAGTCTGCGAGGAATTCCGATAGTAATAAAAGACAATTTGAATTGGCGGGGAACGCCGACAACAGCCGCTTCAAAAATATTGAAAGATTATATTTCTCCGTATACGGCTACGGTAGTGGAAAGGTTGGAAAAAGCCGGGGCATTGATTGTAGGCAAGGCCAATATGGATGAATTGGCGATGGGGTCGTCGGGTGAGAACTCGGCTTTTGGACCGACAAAAAATCCATGGAATATTGATTGTGTGCCCGGGG
>DAIREY010000001.1:0-34228 GCA_036795335.1 Patescibacteria group bacterium | reverse complement strand
CATATTATCGATTTTGGCCACATAGACAACGGCATTGCTGTCGGCGATAGTAGTATTTTCCTTTTTGGCAACAATTGAGAAATTCTGTCCGACATATTGTTCTTGGAATTGCTGCTCTAGTTCAGACAACGAACTAACTTCTGGATATTTTTTTACTCCATAAAACGAGCCATTGTTGGCCAATTTGATGTCATAATTACTGTTTTCAACGGTTTGCCAACTCGTTTGCTGATCTACTTGAAAGTGATTTTTGGGGTCGAGGTAGGTGGCGGTGGTTTCCGGATTTGAAGCAAGGGTTGTTTCATCTTTAAATTTTAGACTTTCGGTGATCAATTGCTTACCGATGGTGGCATACAGTTCGTTTTGCAATTCAATTAATTGAGAATTATCAGGCTCGTCAGATAATGCGTCTTGAAGAGTTTTGTCGGCAACATCGTAATTACCGGCAGCTATCATTTCTGATGCCTGTTTGGCAGCCTGTTGAGATCCAGACAAACTTTGTTCGGAAATCTGATTCTTGATCAGATTAACCAAGCCAAAACTACCCAATACAATCACAATAATAATCACAATAGTAATTGCTCCGCCAATAATCCACAAAAAAGACAAAGGCTTATCCGCGTTAATTTCTCCGTCGTATTCTTTTTCCGAATCAATCCAAGACAATTGATCAGCTGATGAAGATTGTTGTTTGTTGTCACTTTTTCTATCAACAAAAAAACCATCCGCTTTGCTCGAATCGGTGATTTGAGAATGATTTTTTGATTTTTGTTCCGATTCCTTTTGCTCGTTGGTGACAATCTTTGCGGATGTACTAGGTTTCGGACTTGTGGAAATAATATTTATCTGCGGCTTAGAACGAAAGAAATCACCAATCTGATCAAAAAAACCTTTTTTAGATGTTTTTACCTCAATCGGTTTCGAAAGTTGAGAAAAATTGGTGGGACTAATGGTTGATGGTTGCTCTTTCATGATAAAAGATTTGTTTTTTTATTTCTATATTTTATTTTGCCTAATTAGGCATGAAATGAAATTTCACATTATTGTATCATGTTAAATCTGACATTGTCAACGGTGAAAAACAAAAGACAATATGCAAGGATCAATATTCAATAATCAATTTAATCGCAAGAAATTTCAAATTTCAAATAAATCATAATAATATCGTCAATAATCCATTAAATTATTCTTATCCAAATATGTCAAAGTTTTTGTCAAAATATATTTTTTAAACAAATATTTTCAAAAATATGATTAGATTAACTTCATTATTAATTCAATTTTGGTATTCACATGACAATCTTGTTGACAACTGCATAATGGTTGATATATAATTTTTAACGTCTGCAAGAAAGAACAATAAAAAACGAAAATTGCCGACAAAAAAATTACTTCTTCTCAAGTAATTTTATCAAAAATAACATTTTTAAAAGAAGTTCTACTACATAAGTTTGCCGCGAATTGGGGACCAAAACTTGATTTAACAAGTTACCATTCAAGACACAAAATTTTTTTCGTAGTAGAACCACTTTAAAAATGCTACTTCAAAGTATAAAGAAAATTGTTCATTTTTTCAAGGACTTTTTACTATTAGACAAGTTCCTGACATAAAAAACACCGAATAAAATCGGTGTTTTTTAAAAAATACCAATATTTTTTTAAGAAACAACATTAATGTCAAACACTACCGGAGTAGCCAACCACATCTTTCCTTCAATTACCGGTGCGAATATCTCATGATAATCACCGGGAGCCGATGGCGCCTTCATTGTGAATCGAAAAGTACCTGCTTCACCGGGAACGACCAAATTCTCTGACAACATGGCCGGACGATTTTCTGACAACCATCCCGAAGAAGCAAAAACGCTGTTGCGATCTTCCGGCATATAGCCGCCCAATACTACTGGGTTATCAGTAAATTTATACCAAGTTGTATTACCGTTGTTGTAGTAAACCACGTCAACCTCAAACTCCTCGTTCACATGAATTGGATTGTCGACAATCTTTTGATCCACTAAAATGGCTTGTTGAAATTCCGAATCAAATTCACCAGGCAATGGTGATGGAATGTAGTTTAAAAGAGAAAAAGGTGCATTGGAATAATCAGAACCAAGATTAACATCATCGGCGCCATAAGCATTTATTCGTAACATGACTTGATCAGCGTTAATATTGGGCAAAGTCCAATCATAGAAACCAGAATTTGGTAGATGGCTGGCAATTTCCCGATAACTTTTTCCTGAATCCAGCGAGTAAAGAACATCCACTGACTCTATTCCGTAAGTCAAAGATTCCCAAGTTACTCTATGAATGCCTTGCAAAGACAATTCCACCGGATAAACGAGATCACTGCTCTGACGTCCCAAAGTTTCTCCACCGTTGGGAGAAGTCAGACGAATATATTTTGACAACAGATTACTGCCATCACCAGTGGGAGGAATATTTGTTTCTTCTTGATTATTTTCACTACATTCATTAGCAGTAGAAGCCGCACAACTATCGTAATATGTGCTTTCACTATAAGTAATAGCGTACACGCAGGTTGGTGCAATCAAGCAACAAATTGACAAAAGAACCGTTGTTACAAATTTTGCGTTCATAATACGTTTCCTATAAGAAATAAATACAAAAATCTTTTTTGCTTACAATAATAAAAAAAGCAAGGAATATACCCTGCTTTTTTTATTATTTTAAATGAATGCTTATCGAACTGTAACATTCCAATATATTCCGGCATCATTCATCCAAGTAAGATTTTCAGCAATCGGACGGAAGTATTCGGAATAAGTACCGCTATTTGATGTAGCTTGAATTTCAAAGGTAAAGGTAGCATATTCACCGGGAGCGACAATTGATTCATTCATACTTGCAGCACGGTTGATAGCCAACCAAGAAGAATCATATACTACGCTGGATCGATCAGCTGGACGGTCAGTGGCTAGATGAATAGGGAACATGCCGGAATTATACCAGGTAGAGTCACCAGTGTTTTGAACGGTCAAAGTCAAAGTAGCTTGTTCGTTGGTGTCCAAAGTCGGGTATTCTGATTGACTGATCCACTGATATTGATAACTGGCAGCAGTAACATTGATATTCCAGTTGATATTTTGATCACTCATCCAGGTAACATTTTCAACCACTGGACGGAAGTATTCTGGATATGTACCCGGCAAAGGAGCACCGGCAATGGCAAAAGTAAAGGTAGCTAATTCACCAGGAGCTACAGTACCTTGATCCATGGCAATACGATTGGTTGACAACCAGCTGGAGCCGGTTGTGTAGAATCCACAATTTCGGTCAGCCGGTCGATCGGTGCCAAGATGCACCGAGTTGCTACCAGTGTTGTACCAAGTTGCTGAGCCGGTATTTTTGATAGTCAAGGTCAAAGTTGTCTCACCACCTTGTTTGACAGTAGCATTTGATGATTGACTAACGTAGCTGTAAGTATAATCTGCTGGATTGGTAGAAGGAGGATTCACTGGAGCAAATTCAACCGAAATCTGATCGTTGATAGTAACATTATTTACACTTGCGGTATATTGAGAAATACCAATTTCATTGGAAGTAACAACAAAGCTGGCATCACCTAAACCATCGGTAACATTGGTTTGTGAATTAACTGAACCAAGAACAGCATTTAAGTCATCACTCATACGGTTGGAATACAAAGTCACGTTAGCGTTTGTAACTGGATTATTTTTTATATCGCGAGCATGTACGGTAATTACTGCATAATCCACTCCATCAGCCAAGACAGAAGTTTTGTCAGCCGACAAATATGAATTATTAGCATTAACCGAACCTTCACCAGTGGAATCAGTCGGAGTGCCGGCGTGACGATCAGTATTTTGTGATTCGATGCCGGACGTGTTGACGCTACGAATTGTATAATAATATGTTGTGTCTTTTGTCAGACCGGAGTCAGTCATACTGGAAGTAGAATCATCAAGAATCAATTCGCCCAAACCGCTGGTTTCATCAGTGGAGCGATAAACTCGTATAGAGTCAAAACTATCTGGATTGACCCAACTAATATTCAAACTGTCACCTGTACCGGGATTGGAAACGACTACATTGGTTGGTGCTGCCGGAATTTCGACATTGGCAGTAATAGTAAAGTTGCTATCCGATTTATCGGAATACAAATAACCACCGCCGGAAGTATAACCACGCAATTTTATAACTGCTTTGGTAGTCTCAATATTTTCCGGAATTGACCATTCATAACTGCCGGTATTGTCCACCAAATCAGCAATGGTCGTAAAGTACGTTCCACCGTCGGTTGAGTAAGAAATCGATACCTTGGAAATCAATGTTCCCCCGGTTGTACTCCAACTTATTGTATCCGTATAACCGGCACCTAAAACTTCTCCGCCATTAGGAGAAATCACACTAATAGTTGCACTCGGTTGTGCGCTGCCACCCCCTCCCCCGCCATAACCAAGGCCGTGTTTGACATCAATCAGTGATACCAAAGACAGACCTGTTATGACCAAGAACGAAGCAATACCCGTGAAAAGTTTTTTCTTTGACATTTTCTTGGTTTTTAATAATTAATAAATAAAATAAAATACCTCTCTTTCTGTTTCCTTTATGATATATTATATCTATTGAAAATGCAAATAATAATTTGAAGATGTTTTGAATATTTTACTTTTGGTGATAAGAATTTTACAATTTGTTTAAAAAGAAATATTTTTTGAGAAAAGTAAATATGACTTGGTGGCGACAAAATTGGTACAAAATTTCTCTTGCCCTATTATTTATATGGGCATTTTTTTTGCGTTGCTATCATCTGGGCGAAACTAGTATTTGGATGGATGAAGGTTATTCAATTAATGCTGCCATGAGTATTTGGCAAAAAGGATGGCCGATATTAGATAGCGGCCGATATTATCTGGGCGGCATAATATATCACTATTTATTGGCTGGATTATATGGAATCAGCGGCGGCAATATTTTTGGCATGCGTTTGTTATCGGTAATCATTGGCATGGCCGGAAGCGGAGTATTATTCAAGACCGCCCAGAAAATCACTCGGTCCAATCAGGCCTCCATTTGGACTTTGTTGTTGTATTGGTTTGGCTATTGGCAAATCGCTTGGTCCCGCCAAATTAGAATGTATGAATTAACCATGCTTTTTTTATGGTTGTCTGTATATTTTTTCTGGCAAGTGATCGAAAAAGGAAAAGATAAGTGGAAAAAAATCCTAGTCAGTCTAACTTTTTTAGTTCTAGCTACTTTATGCCACCCGGTTGTGTTACTAGTTGGACCGGTTTATCTGCTTATTTTTTGGCTTTTCTTTCCCGATCCAAAATCCAAAAAAAGTATCACTATCTGGTTGCTTGGATTGGTCTTGCTTTGGCAAATCATTGGCTACTTTACAATTTATCGTAATCTCACCCTATTTTATCTGATCAAAAACAATCTCTCACTCAATTTTTATCTACCGTCATTTTTGGAATTCATTGGTAACAGCTATTTGTGGCAAAGCGTTTTGTCGTTAATAGCCGTTGTTTGGTTTATTATTGAAAACAAACACTCGCGGCAGACTTGGTTTTTAGCATTAACCTATTTATTTCCGTTAACCATATTTTGTTTCTTTTTTAGAACTCTAATTTTTCGTTACCTCTTCGTTTTTACCCCGGCACTGCTAATATTAAATGGTATGTTTATTACTGAGATTTTGGCAGAAATAAAAAAGAAAAATGTGGCCTATCTTTCTATTGCAACATTATTTGCCTTGATGATTTATTCCGGCGAATTGGTTGTTTGGCCAAAAACTTTTTACAAACTGGAATCGAATCCGGAAAATAGTTCCAAAACTTACTTGTCATACACTCCACAACCAAATTTTGCCACAGCCTATCAAACAATGCGCGCGCAACTTGCCGCCAATGATGCGGTAGTGTCAGCATATCCGCATTTGACCAAAATTTTATTGGGACAACCGGGATATTGGTTAAAATTTGATTATATCGGGGCGGAAAAATCCGATTATTATGTCGATTCAAACAATCGTGAATACTACGTCAATGCTGAAACTATCAATAATCTCGATCAATTAAAAGAGCTCAATCAGATCAAGACTGTATTTATTATTTACGATCGAATGGCGCGTGATCGTTTGGACGGCGCCACCCTCGATTGGATTGAAAAAAATGGCCATTTGTTATTTTTTGATCAAACAAATATCTATTCGCAAGTTTGGGTTTGGCAAATAAATATGAAAAATAATTAGCGAGCGGTGGTTTGTAATTTCGGGGACATTTTTTTACTTTTCGTATTTAATGTACAATATGATTGATATAGATCAAGTTTAAACAAACAAAATGAAACAATATTGGTGGGCATTTTTATCATCATTTTATTTGTAGCCGCGGTCACGGCTGCCAGTATTTTGTCGGTCCGGCACACTCTGAACAATTTTGAAGGCGGTTGGATCTGTCAGGATGGAATCTGGGTCAAACACGGCAATTCTCCGGCGCCACCCCCCAAAAGAGATTGTCCTAAAATGGATTCCAGAAACAATTTGGAAACCGATCAGACCACGACAATAACCAAAACCAAGTAACAAATTTAATATCCGATGATCGACAAACAAGAAATTTCAAACACTAACAATATGCAAGATTCAATATGCAAGAAATTTCAAATCCCAAATTCCAAATTTCAAACGAATCACAGAATGAAAAAGATAATTAACTAATTCTGTCATACCCGAAAAGACATGAGCGAAGAGAATATCCTTTATCGGGTATCTCATACGCAACAAGCAAGTGGATAAGAAATTTCAAATCTCAAACGAGTGCAGAAAGGCTGTTATTCTCGAATCGAAAGCTTTAGCGTTTCGATGTCGGGGATCAAGAAACAAAGCAGTCCATCGAAAAAAAATTATGCCAAAAAAATACATACCGCTCATGTATTTTTTTTAACCACATATCCAAAAAATGCTTGATACGATGTGGATTTTGGCGTATAAATAATAGTGCAATTTAAAAAATCTTTAATGAAAAAAAAGGGGGCAATGATTTGTGTTAACGTTAACAAATCAAGCAAAAGAAAGAAAAGTAAAAATATTAATCGCTGATGACGATGAGATGATTCTTCACGTGTTGGAGAGAATTATTGAACATCAATTGCCTGGCGTAAAGGTGTTTGCGCGGCAGGTTCACTGCGCCAATGACGCAGTTGAATCGATCAGTGATTTGCAGCCAGATATTGTACTACTGGATCATTCGTATGATTCATCAAGTACAAATGGTATTGATGTTATTCGTAACATCAAGAAAAAAGGACTAGCAAAAAAAATTAAAAAAATAATTTCAATTACCAGTGATGAAACAGTCGTTGACGAATATCGTCAGCTGGGAATTGAAAGAATAAATAAAGTTGATTTCAATACGATCGTTGAAAAGATAAAAAATTTCATCAATGATTGTATTGAACTAATTTCATAATCTTTTTAAACCGTTTTTTTGGTAATTTATAACAAAATGCCAAAAAGCGGTTTTTTATTTTGCCAAGTTTTCATATAATATAATAAGATAACGTTAAAAATATTTTTAAAGACAAAAAATGACCAAAAAGAAAATATTGTCAGCGGTTGCACCTTCCGGAAATATTACCTTGGGAAACTATATCGGTGCAATATCGCAATGGGTGCAAAATCAAGAAAATCCTGATAGTGAAAACTGGTTTTTTGTTGTTGATTTGCATGCCATGACTATGCCGTATGAACCGCGAACATTGAGGGAAAAAACCTTGGAAGTAGCCATGCTCTATTTGGCTTGCGGAATTGATCCAGCCAAGTCAAATATTTTCGTGCAATCACATGTGCCGGCACATGCCGAATTGACTTGGATTTTGAATTGCAATACACCCTTGGGCTGGATGAACCAAATGATACAGTTCAAAGAAAAATCGAAAAAAGTTGGTGACGAAAATGTATCCGTTGGATTGTATGACTATCCGGTGCTGATGGCAGCTGACATTCTACTATACAACATAGATTTGGTGCCGGTGGGTGAAGACCAAAGACAACACGTGGAAATCGCCCGCGAAATCGCCCGCCGTTTCAATCGATTGTATGGTAATATTTTTGTCGAGCCGGAAGCGACCAATCCGCCGCGTGGCGCCAGAACAATGGCCTTGGATGACCCGTCGGTCAAGATGAGCAAGTCCGCCAAATCGAAATACAATTATATTTGGCTGCTGGATAAACCGGATGATATTCGTCTGAAATTTTCCCGAGCGGTGACTGATTCAGAGCAAAGTATCAAATTCGATCAAACACGAGCCGGTTTATATAATTTATTAAATATTTATCAAATATTAACCGGTTGGACAGAACAACAAATTGAAGAAAAATTTGCTGGCCGAGGCTACGGCGAACTAAAGGCGGATTTGGCCGAGAGGACAATTGCCTTGCTACAACCAATTCAGAAAAAATATGAAGAATTGGATAAAAATCGCGATTACGTACTGGAAGTATTGGCGCATGGCGCCGCCAAAGCTGCTTTAGTCGCCAACGAAACTCTCAAAAAAGTTAAGAAAAAAATCGGCTTAGTTGAACCGCTAAGTGTTTCCAATACAAAATCCAAGCCTGTTGTGTCTTTTGAAGATTGGCTGAAATTGGACGTAGAAATTGGTACAATAAAAAGTGTAAATGAAGTAGCCGGCGCAGACAAATTGTATCAGATCGCGCTTGATTTTGGTGAAAGCGGAGAAACGACCATCATTGCCGGTATCCGAGAATACTATCGACCAAGTGAGTTAGTCGGCAAACAAGTACCGATTTTAAAAAATTTAGCGGAAAAAGAAATCAAAGGTGTCAAATCAAAAGGTATGATTCTGGCAGTAAATAATGGGGGAGAGGCAATAATTTTAAGTCCACAAAAGGAGGCAAAAAGTGGCAGCAAAGTCAGTTAAAACCAAGGCAACAAAACCCAAAAAAGTCGCCGGTCAAACAAAATCCAAAAAACAATCACCAGACAAAAAAAGTAAAAAAAAGATTGTCAAACCGGCCGCCAAGAAATTGGTCAAAAAGGTAACGATTGCCAAAAAATATCAGACAAAAAAAGCAAACTTAAGTCCGGCAAAGACCGTCAAAAAGAAACTACCGGTCAAAAAAACAGCAAAAAAAATGCCGGTCATTAGTAAATCAAAAACAGTTACCCCAAAAAATCCTGTTTCTGCTCCATCAAAGCCAAACAAGACCGTCCAACAAAAAGTCGTTCAGAAAACGATCGCACAACCAACACCAAATGTTGCAACCAATCTTCAAACAATCAAGAAAGAAAATAAAAGCACTCGACCAAACATTGATAAAGCCGAAGGTTGGATTGAACAAAACCGTGTACTAATTGTGGTGATATTTTTCGCTGTATTGATTATGAATGTATGGATTTATATTACCACTCCCAAGTACACTCCGCATATTTCCGAACAAGAAATTCTCAATCCGGTTTATGATGCCGCCGGTGTTTATTACAAATATAATGTTCCCGAAAATGAATGGGCCAATTTTAATGGTAAAAAAGTGATCGAAAATTTAGTCAATTCCGGCATTGCCTTTGATGAAGCCACCTACCAAATCGGTGGACAAACATGCGACAGCTGTCCGACCAACGCTTCTCCTTTGCTCTATGTCAAAAATCCCAATCACATTTTGGGTGGCAACTGGCAAAGAGTGGACAAGCCGGGCTACTATGAAAATACCGATCGCTATCTCATTTATCAATATTTGCTCAGTTATTGATCAAGATAAATTAGTAAATTGATCCGATTAGTTGAAGATATGTTTGGGCTAAAAATAAAAAAGACGATTATCAAAAAATCGCCTTTTTTCTGTATGATAATTTGCAGCAAATTATTGCAATCCCAAAACTCCATACAACCAATTGCCGGCTTGTAAGATGATACCATTTTGCCGATCAAAATAATAGATTACGGCCAGGATAACGGCAAAAAGAATAATCATAATTAGGAAAAACGACATGTCGGTTTTGACATGATCAAAAATCCCGCCATATTTATGTGTTGACAGACTTGCCTCGGCCACAGAAGCATTTGGTTGCGCGACGACAGAGGGGGCAGAACCTGCCGAAGAAACAGTTGGGTTGTCGGAAGCGTGTTTTTGGGTTGCTTGCAAAATATCCGACTTGGATACTTTTTTGTGTTTGGGACGATTTTTTTTGCTCATACAAGAATTTTTAAGATAAATTTTAAATTAAACTATTGTTTATTATATGGCTTTTCGCTCAAAAAGGCAAAAATAATCAGTGACAATTTGCGTACACGTCATTCAATACTTCGGTCAATGCACAAATTTGATCTCGGATATTCTTTAATCGCTCGTCATTCGGCTCAATGTGATTGCCATTTACTTTGCCATTACTGAAGTGCACTCCATTTTGATAATCATCGATCTCCCGATTTTGTTCTTGAAGTGCTGCAATCAATTCTTTGATAAATATTTTGCTTGTTTTATTGGTATTATTTAATACCAATTTTTTAATGTTTTCATAATCGTCAATTTCTATCATCGGCACACCGCAATTCCATGCTTTGTCTCTTTTATCTAGATATTTATTGGTAAATTTATTATTGTTTCCAATTTTGACCATGGTAGTTAATTGCAGTGGAAATATTTTCTTAATCGGAGTTTTGCTAATATCAATAATTTGATCGTCTTTGTTATCAAACACGCAAACAAACGTATCCGCCTTCATATGTTTATCCAGCAATTTCGGGCTTTTTATAAACGCTAAGCCAGAAGGGTGGCTGAATTTACTATTTTCTTTTTGCCATCGGAAAATTTGATACATTTCGGAAAATATACCACGAAAAGATGATTCCTGATAATTAGCTTTAATTTTTTTATCAGCGATGTATCGGTTGTAATAATTAATATTACTAATATACAACATCTCCAGTTTGTTGTTTAGTTCAGTAATCGCTGTCAAATTAACGGAATTTATGGATTGCTTTTGCGAATAAGAAATAATCAGTAAATTAGCATACGATATTTTGTTAATTAGATCATTTGTTGCCAAAATTAATTCAATGTGTTTGTTTGGTACAAATTGAATTTTTTTGTAATCTTTGCGCCGTTGTTTGTTGTCCTTAATCTTTTGATTAATACTTGAAGGTAAATTGGCTTGATATTTTTGAAAATCCGGATTTTGCAAAATTTGATCGTCATTTTTGAATGAGAAATTACTCATAAAATCACCATCATCGTGCTCAATGGCGGCGAGAATCGGCTTAATGTGCTCCGACCACAAATTATGTAGCGCATTTTTGAATATCAATAAATCATCATCAAGCGAAGTGATCGTATCCAATTCGTCAGAATCCGTTACTAGTTGTGACTCTATTTTATTTACTCGATCTTGATATTTGCGGTCAATTTGGGCAATGTATTTTAATTTAGTTTGCCAGAAATCAAGACCAAATTCCAATTGTTGAATATCTCTGTCAATCGCTTCCAAAAGTTCGGCGGATGTTTTTTGTTTGTTTTTTTTATTTTTTTTGATTTTATTTTTTTCCGATTTGGAAATTTTAACTCGTTTTTTTTCTTTTATTAATTGCTCCAATTCTTTATTTAACTCATTAATTTGGACTTCGTTTATTTCAATTGTTTTTTTAAAAATTTGTTTTTGATTTTCTAATTCTTCCGGTGTTTGGATTTTTTCTTGATGTAATGTTTTGGTAAAAATATTAAACAAAACATTCAATCTGCCCAAACGGATAATATTTTTTACTTGAGTATCTGTTGGTAAATCATGTTTTCGAATCTCTCTTTTTATCGCATTGTTCTTATCTTCCAGAATTTTGATAATATCTTTTTTGGTAGATATTTTTTCTTCCAATTTTTCACTTTCTGTTTTGTTAATTTTTTCAAGTAAAATTTCCTGCTGATATTGATTTCGATCCGATTTTAATTTTGCCAAATTGCTCGTAATCTGATTTATGCGATCATCCGCTTCCATGGTCATCATGGGTATAATTTCATTGCTAACGATATTGTAATTGCATTCTTGGGCGATATGATCCAGTTTTAATTGCTCAATTCTGTCAACCAAAATATTTTTTCTTTTTTGATATTTTTTTTCTATTAGCTGGTAGTCAAAGAATCCAGTTTCGGGATTATAATCGGCCGGGGGCAGATATTGGCTTATTTTTTTGATTATTGCTGGGATTTGCTGTTGGCAATAATCATCAATGGATATATCCATTGGAGTTCGCGAGATTTGTGGGGCGGGAGCGCAACCAGCCGGTGACAATGGTTGATTGACGGGAATGGTCAAAGTGGTGTCAATTTCCATTTTATTTTCCATTTTATTTTCGATAATGCTGTTTGGTTTCATGTTCGCAGATTTTATGGTAATTAAGTATTTGTACCTGCTTTATATAATATAATTTTTTGTTTGTCAATCATTTTCACTCACCTATGTTATTTCTCTAGTCGATCCGCCATGAGTAAATATGCAAGATTCAATATGCAATGAATCGCAAAATATCAATTTTCAATATCCAATATCCAGTCAAAATCAAAAAATACATATTCATGTGTCATACCCGCCCTGTGCGGGTATCTCATCCATTGTCATCTACTTTTACCATTGGATAAAATCGCAAAGTTACTTATCTCTGTCAGCAACTTGACAACAGATAACCAGAGAATAAGATCCCTTCACGACGACCCACCCCAAAATTTTTTACAAAAAATCTTGGGGGCCCGGTAAAGGCAGAGATGACGCACATGAAAAAGTGAGCAGTTACTTTTTGGGACAAAAAAATTGCGCATTCCGATTGATCGGATTACGCAATGTTCGTTTTTTTTATTTTATTCCGGTTTTGCCGGCATGTGCGCCGGATTCGGAATACTGCTGTTCAGGAGGTCGAGAATATCTTTGCTTTCTTGTTCGACATTCTCCTCTTCCTGTTTCTTGATTAAAAGTTCTTCTTCCAGAGAAAGTATTTTGGCTTCTTTCTCCTGGAGAAGATCATCTTTTTCCTGTAATTGCCCTTTCAGCTGGGCAACTTGTTTTTTGATTTCCTCCATCTCGTTGGCGGTGCCAATGATTTTGGAGAAACCTTCAGCCAGAATTCCCGATAATTTTTTGATTTCATCCTGAGTCGTTTTGGCAGTACTATTGATTTTCTGTTGCAACGACTCAGAATTCAAATTCATTTCCTGTCGGGTGCCCACTACTACTTGGGCTATTTTTTTTAATATCTCTAGATCCATGGGTGTTGCCATTTAGCAACACCTCCTTTCATTTTTTTAAAATAATTCAGAATATCATTGCTGACAACATAGCACTTGAATTTATTGTTGTCAACAATGTTTTCGTTTAATTGACATTTTCCAGAAGAGCAACCACCTCCTGATAGTCTTTGGCTAGCAATTTTTGGTAAGCCGCCAATTCCTTTTTGATGGTGGCATTCTCCTGTTGCAGATCAGAAATGATCTGTTTCTGGTTGGCATTGATTTGTTCAATGCCCTCTATAATCATCTCCAAGTAAGTCTGCTGGTTTTCCCAGTGACGATAAATAATCACCTCCATCTGCTTCAGTAAACTTATAATAATATTACGAGTGAACTCTGTGATGTTCATGTTACTTTCCTCCTTCTTTTTTGTTTATAACGCTTGCTAGTTCTTCCTCCACCTCATTACCAACAAATTTTTCAAATAACTTTTGGTAATGGTTGGAGAGTTTGGCCTGTTCCTCCTGATAAGGAAGCATGGCTTCACGTATTGACTGAGTTACGTATGGATCGATGTGCCCAGTCAATAAATTTTTGCTGATTATTTCTGCCACGACGTTTTTGACAGTAACATCAAGAAATTTGTCGTGCAGTTTTTTCACTTGCTTAAGATGCTCATCAAGCATCTCTTTGACTTCAGAAACTTGCTCTTGCTTATCAAGTCTCTGCTTGATCTCAGCAATTTGCAGATCAAGCAGATCAAATTTGCTGAGAACTTTTTTTAGCTTTTCAGCTAACATAAAATTTCCCCCTTTCCTTGTTTTTAAATTTGGCAAATTCGACGAAAGTGTAATACGAAACTGGCTATTAGTCAATATTTATTTATAATATTTAAATACAAATAAAAAAAGCAGTTCGTGGCATGACGTCACACTGCTTTTTTATAATCTATGTTTCTTTTCTGATATTTTCTGCCCGGATAATTTTTGTTAACTTGATGATCTGCGCATCTTTTTGGGCCAGTCGCTGTTTTATATTATTTATTTCACCACGCAAATCTTTTATTTCTTTTTTTATCTCTGCCAACACTTCCGAACCGGGATTCAGCGGATGGTTATCTTTTTTGTCCCAATTTTTCGTTTTGCGAAAATAGACAACTTCGTTTTCTTGTTTAAGCTGAATCAATTGTTCATCAGCTAATTTTTGGATGTTGGACTTCATAATGTTGGCGTTGTAGCACGGCAATTCAACAAACCATTGCGAAGTCTCTTTTATTGCCGGCGGCATTATGTTCACATTTTTTTTGTATGGAACCGGATAAAAAATTTCCGGTTCGAGTTCTTGAATGTATTTTTTCAATTCTTGATAAAGAAGCGAGTTATCGTTTGCTTTTTCCTTCATTTCTTTGACCATTTGCTTTGTCACGCCCTTTCTTTTAAAAAACAACTACCTGTTTATAAATTAACTCATTTGAATGTATTATTCAATCTAAAGACCTTTACTATTATGTACTATCATGACTTGATGATTGACAGATAGTATTTTTGATATTATGATGCGATTATATTTTTACACATTTTTAGTGCGTCAAACATGAATATAGAAAAAGGCAATCGCTCAAGACTGCAAATACGCGAGGCAATGAAAAAGCAGAGTACTTTTTATGATGCGACCGAAAAAAGAATGCTAAATAAGTGGTATCCGGAAACTAAATTTTTTTCCGAAGCACAAAGGCAAGACATTTTTCAACTTTTTGGCATTCAGTTGTCGCTAGCGGAAATTGACGTGTTGCGTCAATCATTTCCGAGTCGCAATTTTGCGGAGATTAAATCCATGTTTCAAAATCAGGAAAAAGAAGAAAGTGCAAAATGGATTGAGCAGCTTTTGAAACAGAGAAAATTCAATAGTGGCAACAAACCCGGAGTAGAAAAGATTTCCAAACCAAATTGTGATAGTGCCTGGACTATTATTAATGCTTTTCAAACTAATCTGTCTGCTTCACAGCCAAAAAAAGTTGTGGAAAATATTACCGACTGCATCAATAAAACGAAGAGCAAACCCGACAACGCCGCTATCATTCAGACAACCAAATTGGATGAAACTCACAAACCACATTCATATTCTTTTTTTGCCGATGCAATGACCGATATGGAGAATTCGGAAAAGACAGAGATTGATTTTCAGATTCCGAGTGCTACCGTTCAAGTTAAAAACAAAAAAAATAATCAAGTTCGGAATATCGCTTTGAATCCATTTGAAACAACACTGATGTTCAATAAAGTCCGATCATTGTCGAATGAATTAAATGAAAATATTCATGAATTAGTCATAGATTTTCTCTACCGAAATCCAGATCTAATTGAGGACGAATCAATCAGAAAAAACGTGATTGATTGTCGAGAAAAACATGATAAATATCTGAATAATTTTCAAGATTGTTTGGAGTTTGAAATAAATAACGACAGCCGGGAGTTATTGACTGAGCAACACAAGAATATTCAGGGGATAAAAAAAGAAGCCAGTATGTTGATTGGCAAATATATTTGTGATTTAAAAAATAAAATAGACGAACAGGATTGGAACGATGAACGAGATACCGATAATTTGCCCAAAACAGAAGAGTCAATGTCTTCAAATAAGAAGAAATATCAAAAAATCAGGAAAGAAGCCAAAAATTATTATTTCAACAAACGGATCAAGAATTTGTTGTACAAATTTTTCAAAGAAGATGGTCATTCCATTCTGAAAAGTGGCAAATTGAATGATTTTGAATTTGACTTACGTTTTTTTCAGAAGAAAAACATTGGTATGGATAAGAAAAATGCGGAAATAGCCGGAAGCTCAGACAAATTAGCTAAATATATTGACCAAAGCGTTATTGAATCCAAAGTGAATACGGGATCAACTCTCGAACCGATCAATGAAAATTTTATCATCGATCGAGCTGATCCGGGGAGCTTGGTCAAAGCTTACAAAAAAGCCAATGAATTTCCGGATGCCAAGAAACAGATAAATGGCGGCTACAAGTTGGCGCAAGACATGGCTCGTTTACGAAAAAATCCGGAAATACCGTGGCCAAGTGAATTTGCGGATAGATATGTCAAATGGGCGGTGGAAAAAAGTTCTTTCATCTATGAACATCGATCGGGATTAGAATATTTGCATCGCCATCCGGATGGAAATTATCTGCAAAACATCAGCAAAGTATTGTCCTTGGGTAGTGGGCCGCACGAAGAATTAAGAGTGTATGCGGATTACGTGAAAAATAATCCGAGTTTAACATTACCCCAGATTTATAGTCTTGATTTGTCAGAATCTATGCTCTCCTCTAGTCGAGAACAAATGAGAGAAAATGGATTGGACATTTTTGATAAAGGCATAGATTTGCCAAATACCAATGCGCAAAACTTTGATTTGTCAGAAAAAGATTTTGACATGATTGAATGCTCCAGTTGGGATGATATTGCTCAATTCTCGAAAGATACCCATGGCAACAAGAACGAAGAAGAAGTGGTAAAAAAGATGTGGTACAAATCACTGCAACATTTAAAAAATGGCGGTATTATCCGTTTTTATAGTTACAAAAGATACAACCAACAGTTTATCGATGTCTTGACCAATGATTTGGATATGAAAATTTTGGAATACAACATTGATGAGAAATATAGCAATCACAAAGATCAACAAAAAAGAATTGATAAACCGCGCGTTTGGTTCAAGGGAATTAAGACCAGAGATGTTTCGCTAGCTGAATATGAGCAGAAAATGAGCCATGTCAAAATTTATGATGATAACAATTTGCATGATATTTTTTACAAAGAAATAACAAAACTATTTGCCAAGGAAGACTTGGAAAATTTGAAATATTTGGAATTATCGATTGTTATTTATCGCACCGAGTGCCAAAAAAGAGGTTTGGAAAAAGAAGCAAACGAATTGTCAAATTTACTAAACGCAATCAATGATTTTCGCCAAGATTGGAAGCAGCAAAAAAAGCGCAAGGATAAAAAAGCCGAACAAGTAAAAATTCAAATATATTTGGAAGCGATTAAGAATATTGAATTACATGTACAAAGTGACTCCTTGAGTTTGGACCAGATAAAAGTGATGCTGACCGAATTGGTGGGCTATTTGGATCTGAAATCTTGCCAAAAATTGTATCAAAAATGTTTGGAAAATAGCAAATTAGCCGTTTTGCTTCCGGAAATAATGAGTTTGATTGAAAATTCGGTGGATAGAATTCAGTTAGTGTATGATGCGCGAATATGGCCGTTGGTAAAAGGCAATAATGAATTAAGAAAGAAAGTTTGGCAGATGATGTTGAAGTTTCCGGAATTATTTTTGGCTGATGTTTTGTTTAGTTCAAATATCGATGAGGAAATTAAGAAAGCCTATATCCAGAATATTGATTGGTTAAATAATAATACGGTTGAATTAGTCAATAAATTTTTGGCGGAAAAAACTGATGAAAAAAATATGACTAAATATGCCAGAATAATCATGAATAATGCTCCGAAAAATATAAATATTAATATACCAAATAAGTTATTGAAAGGTGATTTGTTGGATATATTCAGTAAACGTATTTACAATCAACAAGTCTTAAAAATGACTAATTCCGAAGATTTGCCCGATGACTTGAAAAATTACTTTATAAAGATGATAAATATCTTTGAGAACGAAAAACCATCATCAGATAGTGTAGATAATTTTGTGACCAGTTTTGGATTGTTGGTGGAAAATTTGGAAAACTCAAATAAATTGAAAGCATATAAATTTGTGGAGAAATATTTTTTTCAGGATAGCGGCTATTTGGATGAGATTCAAAATAAAATTCACAAAATTGAAATGGAAATCATGATAAAAAAATATAATGATTTCAAAATTAATCATTTAGAAAAAAGTAATAATGTAATCGATAGAGAAGTTGTCACTGATGAATTCAATAAATTAATGTCGGATGATTCAGAATTGATCGATTTTTTGGCCGGTAGATATTTGAGCTATCAGGAAAATAATTTGGACGATCCAACGACAGCCAAAATAGACGAGTTTGATAATGTAATATTAGAACTAATTTTGGAAAAATATCCCAGTGACTACCGCAAAATAATGTTTTTGGCGAGAAAGATTACCAGATCCACATCGGACAAAAATTGGAAAGTAAAAGCACAATTCGATATTGTTGAAATTAATAATTTAATGATCAATAATATGGATTTATTGTTGCACAAAGAAACAACAAATATACTGATCGGCCAAGAAATTTTATCGATTAAAAATTTGGCACAGGTAGTTGATTGGGTAGGAGAAAATTTTGAAAAAATCAGCATGATAAGTAATTGTGACAACAAAACGGCAACCAAAATTTTACAGAATACATTGCGAGACTTTGACCAACAGAAATTTTTACATTTCATCTCTGCTTTCCCCAAAGCAGTTCATAATAGCACAATTTTGCGTAAAGCGATGAACTACAACAATCAAGCAATAGATGTGGCGATACTATTAGATATTCACTCTACTGATGATATCTTGTATCTGGCCGATCAAGGAGAAAAAGGATTAACACTAGCATTATTTTTGGTCATTCATAAACAAGAAAATTCATTAAGATCTAATATTTTCGCTCAATTGTTCAAAAAACATTACAACAAACACACAAGATCATTCTTTATGAGAGTGGCAGCAAATAATCCTAGCCTGCAAATCTATCCCGAAAGCTTTAGTTGCCTGACAGATTTTTGTCCAAAAGATTTATTTTATATCGCGCTAAAAAACAAGCTGGTTTTGAATCTAAAAGATTGGGATATAGAAAAAATAGGAAAAAATAATTATTACTTGAAACGGCCGGAGGGGGGTAAAAGAGTAGTAAAAATTTTTAATGGAGAAGACAGTTTTTGCAAAATTAAATCCGAAGATAAAAAATATTATGAACTACAAGTTATTCTGAAAAATTCTTCAGACATAGGAGTTAATTTATTAGACAAAAGAAAATTAATTAATACAACTGTCGATATATGTAATAATGATTGTTATTTGACCTTAGATGAGCATGGAACGGTATGCGGATTGGAAGCCAGAGACAACAATAAACGACTTGGCTTTATCCATCGCGATGATTTTCCGGAAAAATTCTTGGATGATATCCGATCGAAAGGCTATATTGCTTCTTTGAATGCTATAAAACTTAGATATGAAAAATTGGATAATGACGGAAATTGGATTTTCAAGGTAACGAAATAACAAAAAAAATCTCAATGACATAATTTAATATCATTGAGATTTTACTTTTTTACTCCTCTTTTTTCAATTTTTCGATTTCCTGTTCGAGGAGTTTGATTTTTTCCTGGAGCTCATGATTATGTTTTTTGAGCGCCAGGTTTTCGGAATAGACTTGACCCGTTTGGGTCATTTTTTCCATCACGCTGTCAATATAGCTTTTGCCATTTTGATCAGCATGGCTTGGTAACTGATCTTTTGAATTTTGTATTAACTGATTCAAAAGACTCTTTATCTCCGATATACCATTAACTATATCGGGGAGGACTTGCAGGTGTCCTCCGATTTTTATGATGGCATTCTGAAATCCAGCAATAATGACATTACTGTCTATAGCCATTTATATCATCTTCCTTTCTTTTTAAATTTTCAAAATTAATGTCTAGATTGTAGACATAGATTATATATTTGTCAATGGTTATGCAATAATTATTTAGTTTTCATTAATATATCTATTTTCTATTTTTATTTTTCTTAATCAAAATTAGTTCTTCCACGTCATCACGGATTTCGGCCGCTTTTTCGAATTCGAGATTGCGGGCGGCCAAATCCATCTCTTTCTCTTTGGTGGCAATCAGTCGGTCAATCGCGTCCGGGGTATATTCATCAATCTGCTCCCAGTCAATCGGCTGGCCATAACGTTTTTGTTTTTCTTTGGATTTTTTGGAAGTCAGTCCCATTTCTTTGATCTTGGATTCAATTGTTTGTGGAGTGATATCATGTTCTTTATTATAAGCGGATTGGATGTCGCGACGGCGGTTAGTTTCGTCGATGGCTGCTTGCATACTACGTGTGATTTTGTCGGCATACATGATGACATGACCTTCGACGTGGCGGGCGGCCCGACCGATGGTTTGGATCAAGGCTGTTTCCGATCGCAAAAAACCCTCTTTATCAGCATCAAGAATAGCCACCAGAGTAACCTCCGGTAAATCCAGTCCTTCTCGTAACAAATTTATTCCTACCAAGACATCGTATTTTCCCAATCGTAAATCACGTAATATTTCAATTCGTTCTACCGTATCCACGTCGCTATGCAAATATTGGACTTTAATGTTTATCTCTTGTAGGTATTCGGTCAATTCTTCTGCCAGACGCTTGGTCAGAGTCGTCACCAGCACGCGATGTTTGGCTTTGACTGTCGAACGGATTTCGGCGATCAAGTCGTCGATTTGGCCGGTGGCGGGACGCACCTCAATCGGCGGATCCAACAAACCGGTAGGACGAATGATTTGTTCAACCATGTATTTGGAATGTTGTTTTTCATATTCGCTGGGAGTGGCCGAAGTGAAAATTACTTGATTTATCTTCGACTCAAATTCAGCAAAATTAAGTGGCCGATTGTCATAAGCGGCTTGCAGTCGAAAGCCGTGTGTGGTCAGCATGTCTTTGCGTGCTTTGTCGCCATTGAACATGGCGCCGATTTGTGGCACGGTGATATGCGATTCATCGATAAACATCAAGTAATCTTTGGGAAAAAAATCCAGCAAGACATTGGGTGCTTGGCCGGGCCGACGATGATCAAAATAGCGCGAATAGTTCTCTATTCCATTGCAATATCCGGTTTCTTTGATCATTTCCAAATCAAAATTTACTCGTTGCTCCAGTCGTTGTGCCTCAATTAATTTATTTTGTTGCTGTAAAATAGACACTTCTTTTTTTTGGTCGGCGCGGATCTGGTCACATATCGCCGCGATATCTTCTTTGGCAGTCACAAAATGTTTGGCGGGAAAAATCATTGTGCTTTCATGAACCGCCATTATTTCCCCGGTCAGTCCATCGATTTGTTTGATGGAATCAATTGTGTTGCCAAAGAAATCGATCATAAATCCGTTGTTTTCATACGGTGGCCATATTTCCAAAATATCGCCACGAACTCGGAAAGTGCCGCGATGATAATCAATGTCATTTCTTTGATATTGGATATCAATCAACCGGCGGACAAGGTCGTTACGATTGATTTTTTGACCACGGCTGATAGGAATGCTGGTCTTTTTGTATAATTCCGGACTGCCAATGCCGTAGATACAAGACACCGAAGCTACCACAATTACGTCCTGGCGGAGCAATAGACTGGAAGTGGCGGCGTGGCGCAGCTTATCAATTTCTTCATTGATAGATGAATCTTTTTCAATGTAGGTGTCGGTGGATGGAATATATGCTTCCGGTTGATAATAATCATAATAGCTGACAAAATAATGAACGGCGTTTTCCGGAAAAAATTCTTTGAATTCCTGCGCCAACTGAGCTGCTAAGGTTTTGTTGTGAGCAATGATCAAAGTTGGTTTTTGGATTTGGGCGATAATATTGGCCATGGCAAAAGTTTTACCGCTACCGGTCACTCCTTTCAGAGTTTGAAATTTTTGTTTTTTGTTTATACCTTGCACCAATTGGGCGATCGCTTGCGGTTGATCACCGGTCGGCGTATAGGGAGATTTTAGTTTGAATTGATTGGACATGAGTAAAATTGCAATTGTAAAAAAATATTTATACCAAATTTTACACTAACATTATTTTTTACATATTGTCAATGGTTTTCAAAAAGGAGGAGAATTGTTATTGACACAAACACGTTTGTTATTTACAATTTTTAGTAAAATTTGCAATATTAAAAATTTAAGGAGGTTTGATATTAATGGAAGTTGTAAAGAAGATCGATGCTTACAAAAGCATCGTTGAGAAAAATTTAAAATATATGCTCTCGTTTTTGGAGGCGGGAGAATATCTCACCCGTCCAGTTAAGAAAGTCTTTCCAAGAGAAATCGAGGAGAGATTCCTGGGTTTGTTGCTAGCGGATTGTATCAAGATGGATATCCGCTATGTAACGAATATCGTCAATGAAACTCTCAAAGACTGCAAAGAAACCGAAAAAATCACTTTGCAGCCAAAAAGAGATATCGACAAAATGGAAAAGAATTTTTACCTGCGAGTGATTGGTTGGGGTAAAAATTTCCATCAGATGCCAAGCGCTGACGAAATAAATTCTTATTTCGTCTCAGACAAAAGGACGGTTGAATTATGCCAATTTATGCAAAAAATGTATAAATTCGGCATCATCAACAAGTGCAAACCGAGAAAAGAGAAAAATCAGTTCGAGGTGGTCTTTGTAAACCAAAAAGACCTTGAACCGATGTTGCTTACTCGCAGCAAGTTGTTTGATTTTCTATCAAGCAACAACGCTGACGACTTTCGGGTTAATATTATCGATACGGTTATTGATAATATTCCCGAAAATAAACCGGTAAGCAAGAAAATCGAATGGCAAAATGAAGAGGGCGAGACTTATGATTTTACTGACGATGAAATCATCAGTATTGTCCGCGGTGAATCGTTGCCAATTAAAGTCGAAACAACAACTTCACCCCCTCCTGTTATAGAAAAAAATCCCACCAGGGATTTGACTATCGAGGAGGTGGAGGATAATTTGGATATTTTCAAAAAGAAATTTTTCGAGACGTTGATTGCCGAAAGCAAACAGATGCTCGGAAAACTAAAATAGCGACCATTTTTTAAATAGCTTATTATGCAAATAATAGGCTATTTTGTTTTTTATTGAATCGTGTAATGAAATCATTGACTATTATTGATATTTTGTATATCTTGACAGTGTGCAAACATCTGAATTTTTAAAAAAAAAGGGGGCAATGACAAATGAAAGACGACGTCACAGATGCCTTTAAGGGACAAATCTGGTATATACCAGAATTAAAAAAAGTGATTATGCTCGGAAAAGTAAAACATTGGGATATCGCTGAGCATAAAACAAAGTTGTCCAAGAAGATTTTTGCAATGATAAATAAAAGCAAATCTTCTACACCTGATGATACAAGTAAACCATCGGAAAAAAATTATGTAGTTTGCTATCCCAGTCATCGAGGTAGCAAATATCTGCATATTTATACTGCAAGTTGCGGAATTAAGATTGAAACCGCGACGATAATCGACTGGTATATTTCTGAGGGTCAAAGAAAGGCCAAAGTAGGTGAATTCTTTGACAAAAATGAAAAAACAAAATTGTCAAACTCTCTGGGGTTTGGAAAGACCGGAGAGGAATCAATGCTGGAAATAAAATACATTGGTCACATTTCCAGTTTTTAAAAATATTTTAATTAGCAGCTTCGGCTGCTATTTTTTTGTAAAATAGCGGTTGACTTTTTAGGTATTTGATGATATATTTTTTGGGAATTTATTTTTTCATATATATTTGCCATGGACCAAGACAAAATAAGCAAGAAAGAAAGATTAAGTTTGCAAGAATTAAATCACAAAAAAACTGCCAATTACGAGGAAGCTGAGACAACTCTGCTCAAAAAATGGTACCCGGAAATTAAAGAAAATCAATATGACGATAAACAACTCACGGACTTTTTAAGAGTCAACGGCACCTTGTTGTCTTGTGCGCAAATAAAAACCTTTCACCAAATATTTCCCGAAGCAAAACTCAGTGAAATAGGATTATACTTTCATGACAGCAGGTGGATCAATGAGCTTACCGGCGGCGATGCTTTGACAAACGAATTGGATGTCACCAAAGGTAATTTGGAAAACATCTGGCTATTGTCCAATGCCTTTGTCAACGTAATAGATAATAACGACGAGAAAAAAATTAATGAAATAATTCATATTTTGCAACCGGAAAATTGTGAATATAAAGAATTAAATATTTGGTCTCGCCGACTGGGCGGTGAATATCACAAACCAAGTTTTGAAACATTTCTCAAACACACCAAAGGAACCAAAGGGCATAAGATGCCTCAAGGTGTTTTGGCGTTTACAAAACTCAATCCGGCCGAAAAGGACAAATCGATAAATTTTGATTTGGATGAAAAAGAAACTTCATTGGTTATGAACAAAGCCAATGAGTTATTGTCGAAAATAAATGCCAACATCGATCTTTTGACTCTAAAATATTTTGATTTTAAAAATCGAAAAAATGGACAAAATGTCACAAATTTATTTGAAGATACTATGGTCCAAGCCGAACAAGAAGTTAATAAAACTTACCCGCAATCTTTAATTGATGCCCAAACCAATACCGCCGACAAACAAAAACTTTTGCAAGAAAAGAAAGAAGAAATTAGAAAAAATGCCGTACAAAAAGCCCAAAAATATTTGGAAAAATACGACAAAGACGAAACGGAAAGTATCCACTTAGATGTTCGCAAAAGATATTTCAATCAGTTTTTAAGAAAAAGACTGTACAATTTTTTTCAAGAAAGAAAACCCGAGCTGGCCAAGACAATCAATACCAACGAATACGAAATCGACTTTCGATTCCGCCAATCATTCAGTTATCCATTGACCAAAGAACAACGAGAACTGGCAAACAACCCGAGCCAAACAGATTTGTTCTTTGGCCGGCTGGAAAGAGGTGAAAACCCGAATATTAAAGACTTTGGTGCGAGCATAAAAGATAATATTGTAAATGGAAACACGACAATTACCGGCGCTTATACGCCAAATCTCATCAAGATTGGCTCACCGAAAAGTGGCAAAAAAGCTGGCGAAAAAGGTCGGATGGTCCCGGAATGCAGATTGTTTTTCCAAGACTTCGAACGTTTTATTCGCAGCAATCCGGGCGTTCCTTTTCCGGAATGGATGTGCGAAGGCTACGTCAAATTTATTGAGGGCGGTCGTCATCAACAAATTCATGAAAAAGGAATTCAATACATCAGAGAGCAAGGGCTTTCCGACAAGATCAAATCGATCTTGTCCGTTGCCAGCGGTCCGCATGAAGAGTTGCGCGCCTATGGACAACTGCTGGAAAAAAAGGAAATTACTGCTTTGCCGGAAATATATAGCTTGGATTTTTCACCATTGATGCATCAAGCCAGTCGAGCACAGATGAAACAAAAAGGATTAAATATTGCCGATTGTTGTACCGAATACGATATCGTTGGTGATGCTCGAAATTTTGACCTAGAAAAAAAAGATTTTGATTTAATCGAATGTTCCAGCTGGGGTGATATTGCCAAGTATGACAAAAACGAAAATGAGACAGTCAAACAAGTTTGGCAAAGAATTCTTGATCATCTGCGAGTAGGGGGCATATTGAAATTTAGCAGTTATGAAATGTATTCGCCGGAATTTATTGATATTCTAAAAAATAAGTTAGATTTGCAAATCTTGATGTACAATCAACAGCACGAGTTGAGTGACAAAACCGATTCAAAAGATTTACAACAAATGGGACGAGTAGCTTTTTATGCTATAAAACGCCGGCATATCAGTCGAGAAGAATTTGAAAAAGAAACAAAAAATATCAGAGTGTACCGCGATACACGACTATACAAAGAATACATACGACGTATTCGAAAGCTGGAAAAGAAAAAGGACTACGATGGTCTACGGGTATTATTTTTCGAATTATTTTCATTACTATCAGCGGCATACGATTTGAACAATTTGCATGATGTGATGGAGTTTAATAAGATGGTGCAATATATCGACAAAGTATTGAAAAAACCATCCGTCGGCGATGCGATTGTTGAAACACCTGTCCTTATTGAAACAAATACGGATGGTCTGTACGATGACTATGCCGGTATCAAAGGCACTATTGATCATGATGACCATATTCCCGCGAAAGGGGATGATCACCAACCAAATGCAACGGTTGAATTCACCCCGGAAAATATGGGAAATATCGACAATCAAGAAGATTTTGTCCCGGTATTTATCATGTGGGCATTTGATCCCCAAAAGTATTTAGACGGTGTCCATATAACCAACGACCGTTTTCGCCTGGTACTCAATAGTTTGGCCGGAAAATTGACCGCCGCCATGTGTCGCGAGCTGTACGTGATTTACACCAATGACAAAAATTTGCATCAATTTCTGCCGGAATTTTATGAAATCGTCAAACAGACCAATCGACCCGAATTAGTGATCGAAGCCAACATATTAAATATTATCGATCCCAACAGTACTCTTTATTCTGAAATCTTACATATGATGAGCGATAATATTGATGTCTATCTTCCTCAGTTGTTATCCGATTGTGATGCGGATGAACGAAATATTATGGCTTTATGGCAAAAAATTGATTGGAATGATGAAAATAGTATACGCGCTTTGGAAAATTTTATTTTCAATAATTTTAATTCCGCTCAGTTTGCCAAATACAAACAATTAATTTTTTCCCGACTTACCGGCAAAAAGTTGGACTTGCCGGTTGAAATGCGTTTTGGCAATGATTCTCAATATTATTTCGATTTTTCCAAAGAAGCTCCTGCCACCGAAAAAGACTTTTCTCAACGCGAACTGGAAAGTATTCTTGATCGATGCGAATGGGATCAGCAAAAAGCTGTTTTTGAAAAAATTATCGCCAGTTTAAAAAACAATTACAACCAACTGTTGATGGAAAAATTGTTGAAATTTCTATCCAGAAATCATGTTTTGATCAAGGACGATATCGCTCGAAATTGGGATCAGCTCAGTCGGCTGTTGCGAAATTTGCAAGATAAGTCAGTCACAGATGTCCGAAAGAAGGAACAAATATTGCAACTACTGGCAGAGTATGAAACCAATGATGAACAGAAGCAATTATTGTTAAATGAATTGGGAAATTTGCAGTACGAAAAAATTATCCGTGAATTAGAGAAACATTTCTTGGCCTCCGGTCAAAAAATCGATGAAGCATCGATCAAAAAAATACTGGATAGACATATTTTGAAATTTGATACTGAGGGAGAATTGATCGCCAAAAATCATCAATTGATCGAGTGGATCGTCACCAATCTGAAATCGACAACACTTTCCGCCGGCACCAAAAGAACTCAACTCAACAATCAGATTGTAGAGATAGTCGAAAAATATTATCCGGATGTTTATAGTAATTATTTGATATTAAAAAATAAATACTACAAAAGTAGTCAGGAAGGAAAAATAAAGTTAGTGGAAGACATGACAGCCATTTTGGAGAGTATGGAAGTTAATCATCCAAAATACAATGAAATCATAGTCGGCCTTTTGAATTTCAAGATCGAGAAACAAGACATTGATCCCAATAACGGGCAAATGATAAAAAAATATTTTTACTCAGCGGTAAAATTAATCAATGAAACAGAAACAGATGAGGGAGTAAACCAGATACTCGGCGAAAAAATGAATAATTTGATTGATTTGTTAGCAACAAAAATAAACAACAATCATTTATTGCTCGATGATCAAAACGTCTTTGAATTTGTTCGGCACAAGGCTTCGGCCAAATGTCAGAAGATAATTTTTGATTGGATGAAGGGAAAAATAGAAAAAGGCCAAGATTGGCAACAAATATTTGGTGATCTAAAACCCAGCTGTCATCATTTGGATGATTTGGTCAAAAATTTATATGATTACTTTAAGACAGAAGATCAAAAAAATTCTGCTCAACCGGATAGTGCGAAGAATCCAACAATAAATTACATCAACGAAATAAAAAAATTGATGCAAACGCTTTATCTCGATATGGAAAAACAATATACCAAAACTGGCGCCAAGATAGATATGAATGAAATTTCAAATCGACTAGCAAGATATACGAGTTATCAGGAATTCAACGAGTGGGTAGGAAAAAATATTCATGGGTCAACCTATGCGGAAAGCTCCCTATCCAAATTGCAAAAATTGCAAAATATTATAGTAGATGTGATGATAAGCGATCTACCATCAGTGACTTTGGAACAGAAGGAAGAATTAGTGTTAAATAAATTATATATCGACAACGTAAATGGTCGATATCTCAAAGCCTTGGAATATGCAAAGATTTTGAAATGGGCCGATAAATTTAGCAATGAAGAGAAAATCAATGACTACATCCGATCAATTAGATTTAATATTTATCATACACAGAATGATGCTTATTATACTGCTATATATAATTCCAACAGATATGTAAGATACATGGAAATGACAATCGAGAAATATAATTTTTCAGCAAAATTGGTCGGAAAAATGTATTCTCAATTTAAATTGACTGATGAGGATTATTACTTATTTGTTTTGAAAAACCCTGAGATATTGGAGTCAGAAGATGTAGGAAATATATTTGCCAATAGTTTTTCAAAGTATCATTTTCAAGAATATATTAGAGATCATGCATTAAAAAAATACACGAATGATCAGTTGCGATTGATCTGCAAATACAGTCCGGCCAGTGCCGATGAATTACTTGGCACATGTGATCTAAAAAAATTACCAGCCGAGGAAAAAATAGAATTAGCTCGAATGCTCATTGAGCAGCAGATCAAGGGAGGAAATTTTGATAAATTCCTCGATAAATTACCTAAGAAAACCAGGAACGAAATTTGGTACAAAGGACATATCGCCAACAATGGTCCGGAATTAATAGAAAAAATTAAAGATTTAGCCAAAGATCAAAGTGAGGTCGTAGAAATAATCAACTGTCTTCACAAAGAAAAACTGGATCAAATAATTCATAATTTGGAGGCATTTGATCCTAGTATCAGAGGACAAATTGCTAATATTTGTTGGACAAAATCTCACATATATTGGCAGAATTTGCATCAATTAATCGAAAAAGGATATTTGAAATTTGATGACGAAACTATATTAAAAAGGACTATTAATGATAATCAATTCAGAAAATTGGTTGAAGATTGGATCGATAATCGAGATAAATTAGATAAAACGCTGGAATATGTTGATAAAGAGTCAGTCAGTATCATATTAAATAAATCAGCTGAATTTGACCAAAAAGATCAGACCGAAGTCGCTCTAAAATTGATTGACAAAAATTTGTTATCAGAAAAGGATTTCAGCAGCTTATTAGGTCAAAATATTATTTCGCTAGACAAAGCTGATGTAATAAAATATGCTTTTGATCATCAATTTACCGACACTATTACGAGCTGGATGGATTGTCCGGAAAAAATTGTAAAAAGTTTAAAATATGTCAATGAAGACACGGCAAAAATAATTTTGGACAAAATTACCGATGAAGAAGAACTTTTTGCCGCCGAGATCATCGATAAATTGGAAGACAAGGGATTGATAAACAAAAAAAATCTCGAAAAAGTATTTTATCTTAGGAGTGATTTGCTCAATCATAATCAATTTTTCGAAAAAGCTATCAAATATCAAATCTCCGATTTGGTATTTGGAGCGTGGGCGGATGGAGATGTGACAAAATGTCGAAAATTTATCGAGAACAAATATCCCACGCAAGCACCCCAAAAAATTCAACAAATCAATGCTGTTCTTAATAATGCAATGCTTATTGGAGAATTCATCACAAATGATTTCCGGGCGGGAAATTACAAAGATGAGTTAGTTGATTCAACTATTTATTCGGTCATCAGACGGCATATTCAAACGGAAGACAAAGCCAAAAAATTGTTAAAAATGAACCACCAAAATGCCACTGATTTATTTATCAAAACGTTAAGCAATTTTGATGCCGCATCAAAGGTAAATTTGATAGAAGAATTTATCAGAGAAACGGACAAAAATAGCAATGACATTCAGCACGAACAATTGCAGAAATTTTTAGTCGAAGAAGTGGCCAACAACCCGGAAATCCTATCAAACATTTTGATTTATATTTATGTTTTAAAATCAAACATATGTCGGCACGAGTTGATGAACAGAATCACCAAACCGGAAGAAGTAAAAGTAATACTTGATACAACGCTCAATAGTTTTACTGCCAAAATAGCTATAAATAAATTGAACCTTCTAAGTGATCAAGAACAAATAATTTATTTCAAAAAAATAGCAGATATCCTGCCATTTGATGATCTCGGTATTGTAGAAGTCTTAATCGACAAACCAAGTTTGTTGGAGCATTTGGAAAATGATAATATGTCAAAACTATTCATGTCATATTTAAAACCAAAACCATCTCAATACAAGAAAGTTGTCATTGATCTTTTTGCCAAAAATGCCGGAAAATCACTGGCCATACTGGCAAAATATCCCGATGCCAAAGATGTGATTTTTGATGCCTTACCACATTTTGCTACCAAAGAAGAACAAATTGAGGTTTTGGAAAAATTATTAGTCGTTGATAATCAGTTACCCTGCAATAAAATTATTACCGAATTATTAACCGCCAATCCGCAAGCACTACGTAAGCCCAATATTCTTCGATACGCGATCCGCGCCAACGAAAAAATTGTCTTTGATCATGTGCTCAATAATAACTACAAATTTATCTTTGATACGGAAGATTGGCTGATTGAAAGCAGATGGAAACAAGACAAAAAACGTTATGTTTATCATGTTAAGCATCTTAACAATGATAAAGCTTATATCTTTTTGATTAACGGAAGCAATGCGGCAGAGTTTATGAGTGATGAAGAGCAAGCAAATTTTGAGATTTTGGTTGAAAAGTCCAATAATGGCGATTGGCCGGTTGCCAGACTTCGATACAAATTTGAACTTCCGGGCGCCAAAATCAAGCCGACCAGTTTTGCCTGGAGAAGAGATGCAAATAATAATGATAAAATAATCGGAATTGATGTAAATTTTCCGGTAAGAGGGTTCATTCCGCTGAATCAACTTACGAGCCAGATCAAAACAGAACTCGGATTAAACACAAAAAATGAACAAGACAATGATTTTATGTATGACATGAAAGACAATCTTGGAAATTTTATTCGGAAGGTAGAACTGGTTCGATTCAATGGACAAAATAGATGGGTCATGAACATAGTTGAATAACAAATTCTCTATTTTTTTCTGGTCGCTTTTTATCAACCACCACCGTTTTATTAAATCGGTGGTGGTTCGTTTTTTCCTGATAGATAAGACATCGTCATTTATTGCATTATTGCCTGGAAAAAAAATTGTCTCTAGAAAATATTCATTATTTATTGTGACAACCGAAAATTAGTTGTTAATTTTTTCATTCACTGTCTCGACAATCAAACCAGCCGGGCAATCGATATAGTCGCCGGATAGAGTAAGATTATTACCGACATACATGATGCCGGCCGAAGTAGTCAATGAAGCTGGAATTTGACCACCGCTTTTGACAATGATTTGGACTGAAGAGGTGTCTTTGACAATTTGTAATATGGAAAAATTGGCATTGGAAACTACTGTCGCCGATTCAATTGCTTCCCATGGCACCAAATATAGTGTATACCGCCAACCGGTGCCAAATGACAAACCTTTTTCATCAATTTTTAACATCACAAACGGGTTGATGCAATTTATGATTTGCGAAACGGCAATTGTGCCACCGATAAATAGTGCAAAAAATTCGAAAATCCCAAAAATCCATTTTTTATCGCTATCGACTTGCCACCATCCGGAAATTTGCGACACCAACAAACCCAGTCCGACCGTCAAAAATAATAATCCAATAAATATCAAAAAAGCAATCAGATGTCGAGAATTACGTACAATCAATTTTGGCATGACGATTTTTAAATTAATGCGGATATTGTTTTCAATACAGTCGGCAAATTTTTTTCTGCCGCAGTAGGAATTGGGATTCGGATAGTGTAATATTGTCGGCTATATCTGCTCGGTGTCGAATAAGTTATTTCCAGTAAATGTATCTTGTTGCGGCTATCTCGAACATTTTCCAACCGCGCTCCCCAACCACGCCAGACATGCAGCTGATTATTAATAATTAATCCGTTGTCGTTTATGCGGCACTCCACCTGACGACTGTTTTTCCAACCGGTGACCGCGCGGTTGTTCAGCCAGACAATCAAGGCGATCAAAATATTTATTCCCAGCAAAACTAGCAACACCCATCGACCGGGCTCCGGATCGGCCAACCAAAATATTCCACCGATCACAACACAAAAAAACAAAACTACCAGCTGCATCCATTTTTGTTCACCGGCACGAAAGCTAATCTCTTCTTGAACAAAACTTTCCCATAAATATTGATCGTATTGCCAACGGACAATCAATTTCGTTTCATCTTTTAGCTCGTCAAACACTCTCATGCGATGCCAAAAGAGCAGAGAAATAATCGGACCGCAAATTGCCAAAAATATACCAATAAAAATCATGGCGCCGCCGCCATCGTACATGTCAATCGGCCAAATTATTGGCGCAAAAAACATTATTATTCCCATCAAACCCACTCCGTTGGCCAACCAAAAATATTTTTTGTCGTTATTTTTCATTAGCAAATTATGATTGATCTTTGTTTTTATTATAGCAAAAAGTTAATTTTTATAGTTTGGTAAGGCAGCAATCAATTTCTTCTCTACTTTTTTTGATCAACATTTTGGTGCAACATTATTTTACCTTAATGATTGCTGGTGACAATATCTTTTTGTTCCAGCCAGACATCAAGTACAACAGCGTTGCTTGGCAAATCATATTATAAATCTATCGATAATTTTAAAATAAAATTAAGAAATTGCCGTTATTTCTTACTATATTATCTCAACGAAACATTGCGCAGTAATCAAAAAATACAAAAAATTGCCGAGATTTTTGTTCTCGACAACAAATATAATTAGTCATTTTTTCCCAATACCAATGCCAAGGTTCATAACCAACTACGTATTCAAAACAAACTGTCCGGCGTTTCATTTTCAACCTGGTACCTAGTGTCATAGTAGGCGCAATAATCACAATTGGGATTAGATGTTGGGATTTTATTGGACAGCAAACAACTTTTTATTTCCAACAATGTTTGTTCAATCCAATCATCATGCCCAGCGTATGGTATCAAAGTGATATCAAATTCCAATTTACCATCGAAAGCTTGTCGGTCGGTTCGACCGTTGCAATAAACAAAATAACCGGTGTCAGAAACTGTTAAACCGTTTTTTCTCAGCAGCCATTGGTATATTTCCATTTGCCTCTTGTAACCGGCGTGCCACTCTTTATTGAGAATGATGATTTGTTCGTCCTTGGCGGTAGATTTATAATCAACCACCAAATAATTACCTTGCGAATCAATCCACAAATCATCGATAGCGCCGGTAATAATGAAATTTGTTGGTTCGTGATGATATTGCACTCCAATAAAGTTTTCCCGCCAACTATTCAATTTTGGATGAGCGACCGGACGAGCATCCACATTGTATCTAGCAATCAAAGGATGCCGGCTGCCGGTGGCGCGATGGATATCAAATTCTTGTTTTAGCAATTTATCCACGGCTGAGTTCAAAGAGAAAGGAAAACCCGGTGGTCGTCCTACTCCCAGTCGCCGATCCAGATAAAAACAACGTGGACACTCCACAAACAAATCGATCTTGGAACGCGACAGCTTAAATGGCGTTTGGTTACCCGGTTTGTAAATATTTTTTGTGCGCTTGGCTTGATAATATTGTGACATAATTTTTTATAAACAATATAACTTCGATCCTCGAAAATTGTCTATGTGACTCGTTTGAAATTTGAGATTTAAATTTTGAATTTCTTGCGATTAAATTGGATATTGATCATTGATCCTTGTTTCCTGTTTGAGATTTCTTGCGCTTAAATTAAATATTGGATATTGATCCTTGCATATTGTTACGAATGAGATACCCGACAAAGAATATTCGCTCCGCTCATGTCTTTTCGGGTATGACAATTCTAATTACTGTTTACTTTTACCTTGCGATTTTAATTGGATATTGGATATTGAAAATTGATTCTTGCTTTCGTTTGAAATTTGAGATTTGGGATTTGGAATTTCTTGCCTATTGCGGATAAGATACCCGCACAAATCCACCCCAAAAATCTTGCAGATTTATTGGGGACCCCGGAAGGCGGGTATGACACAATGAGTTACTATCTAATTTTACCTTGCGATTTCATTGC
>DAIREY010000111.1:0-1559 GCA_036795335.1 Patescibacteria group bacterium | reverse complement strand
TCTTTGATACCTGAACGATCTGTATAGCTTTGGCGAATAGAAGCTGCCGATGAAGCTTCATCCATTAGATCGATTGCCGAGTCAGGTAGTTGACGATCATTGATGTATCTTTTGGCAAGACGAACAGCCGCTTCAACCGCTTCTTGGTTGATGACGACATTATGATGCTTTTCTTGGGTCTTTTTTAAGCCTTCCAAGATTTTGATACTATCGAGAATGTTTGGCTCTTCAACAACAATTGGTTGTAAGCGACGCTCGAGAGCGGAATCTTTTTCAATAAATTTGCGATATTCTTCGGTGGTGGTGGCACCAACTATTTGGATATCACCTCTGGCTAAAGCCGGCTTGAGAATATTGGCGGCGTCAAGACTACCTTCGGCGCTACCGGCACCAACCATCATATGCAGTTCATCAATAAAAATAATGGCGTGCGGGTTATTTTTGACTTCACTAATAACTTTTTTCAACCTTTCTTCGAATTCACCGCGATATTTGGTGCCAGCAATAAGTAAAGGTAAATCCAAAGTATATACTTTTTTATCGATTAACATATCAGGGACTTGCTCGTTGATAATTTTTTGGGCCAATCCTTCCACAATAGCTGTTTTGCCCACACCGGCTTCACCGATCAGAACCGGATTGTTTTTGGTGCGGCGATTGAGGATTTGAATCAGTCTTTCTATTTCGCTATCTCGGCCGATAACCGGGTCTAATTGGTTATTTTGCGCTTTGGCAGTCAGATCTACGGTATATTGATCAAAAATATTATTTTTGTGAGCGCCGCGGGCGGATGGTTCGACATACATACCCGGTCCTGACGAAGATATGTCGTATTGTTCTTGTACATCATCAGAGAACAGTTGTTCGGAATTTTTGACTGATTGTTCAAATAGAAATTGAATCTGTCTTTTCAGCTTTTTGATATTTACTCCCAGATTTTTGAGTACCAGACAGGCTTGTGAATTTTCATGACCAAGCATGGAGTACAAGAGATGTTCGGTACCCACAAAGCGATGAGAAAACTTATTGGCGGTAACAAATGATTCTTCAATAATCGTTTTGGCCTGTTTGGTCAAAGTAACTTGAGATTTGTCAATTTTTGATGATGACATCTCTTCTCGAATAAGGTCAAGCACAAGTTGAACTTTTTCGGCTGTAATATTAAGACTGGACATAATGTCATTGGCTAAACTTTGTTTGACCAATAAGATACCCAACAGTATTTGTTCACTGCCGATATTTGAGGAATTGTCTTGAGCGATATCCTGAGCGTTGGCCAAGGCAGCACGAGCATTGGGAGTAAATTTTTCTAAAAAATCTTTTTTGTCCATAGGAGAAATGTTTGATTAATGTAGTTACGATTGTAAATCTTTGGCCTTGTTGTGAATCTTGGTGGCAGTGGCCGGGCCAACACCTTCGATAGATGTTAAATCTTTTAACGAGGCGGCGGCGATTTTGGGAACAGTGTCGTAACCAGCTGTCAAAAGGTTGTTGGTAATTTTGGCAGATAGTTTTAATACGGAAATGTGAGGAATTTCTTGGCGATCAATAGCAGCGTC